>JBQGFI010000039.1:0-4961 GCA_052040065.1 Marmoricola sp. | reverse complement strand
AGGCCGAGCGCGCCGACACGGCGCGCCGGCGGCGCCGCGAGCTGGAGCAGCGTGCGGCCGAGGTGGAGGCCGAGGTGGCACGGATGCGCGCCGACGTGGAGGCCGCACGCGAGGACCTCGAGCGCTCCCTGGCGGCCGAGGCCGAGGCGGCGACCGCCGCCCAGGGCGCGCGCAGCGCGCAGGTGGCGGGCCGCACCGCCGTCGGGGACCGCTCGTGAGCGACCCGGCGGTGGCGGCCGAGGCCAGCGGCGACGCGACGGCGGAGTGGGAGCTGCGCCTGTACGTCGCGGGGCAGTCGCCGCGCTCGGTCCGCGCGATCGACAACCTCCGGCGGGTCTGCGACGAGCACCTCGCCGGGCGCTACCGGGTCGAGGTGATCGACCTGCTCGTCGACCCGGCCCTGGCGCGTGGTGACGAGATCGTGGCCGTGCCCACGCTGGTGCGCCGGCTGCCCGACCCGGTGCGCAAGATCATCGGCGACCTCTCCGACACCGACAAGGTGCTCGTCGGCCTGCAGCTGCGGTCCCCGGGGACGGCGTCGTGAGCGACGTCGACCGTGTCGGCGGTGGCGGCCTCGACGACGACCCGACCGCGCTCGAGGAGCTGCGGCAGCAGGTGACCGAGCTGCGCCGCGCCCTGGCGGAGATCGGCGGCGGCGGGGTCGACGCGCTGGTCGTCGGCGACCCGGCCGACCCCGCGATCTACACGCTCACGCCCGCGGATCGGCCCTACCGCTTCATCGTGGAGCGCATGGGCGAGGGGGCGCTGACGGTCTCGGAGCACGGCGTGGTGCTCTACGCCAACCCGCGGATGTCCGACTTCCTGGGCACCACGGCCGAGGCGATGGTCGGTCGCGACATCGTCGACTTCGTGCCCGTCGACCAGCTGCCGGCCCTCACCCGGCTGCTCGGCGGGACCCTGGAGTCCACCCGGCGGGCCGAGCTCGTGCTGCCCGGCGCCGCCGGCGTCGACGTGCCCTACCTGGTGACGGCCACCGACATCGTCGGCGACGACGTGCGACTGCGGTGCCTGGTCTTCACCGACCTGACGATGCAGAAGCTCGTCGAGCACCAGGTCGCCGAGGAGGCGGCCCGCGCCGAGCGCCAGCAGGTGGCCATCGAGGTCAACGACACGATCGTGCAGGGGCTCGTCGCCGCCGAGATGGCGCTGGACCTCGACCACCACGACCTCGCCCGCCAGGTGATCGCCCGCACCTCCGACCACGCGCGGCAGTGGATCGGAGCCCTGGCCGGTGCGCACGCCGTCCAGCCGGGCACGGCGGTGCGCTCGCACCCCGCGCGCGCCGGGGAGGCGACACCGTGACCGGTCCCGACGCCGCCACCGACGGCCTCCACGTGCTCGTCGTCGACGACTCCGACGACCTGCGCGACCTCATCAGCATGGTGATCGCGCGCCACCCGGGCGGCTGGCGGGTCGTCGGCACCGCCGCCCAGGGACAGCAGGGCGTCGAGATGGCCCGCGAGCACCAGCCCGACCTCGTGCTGCTCGACATCGCGATGCCGGTGATGGACGGCATGGAGGCACTGCCCCTGATCCGGCAGGCCGCCCCGGACGCCACCGTCGTGATGCTCTCCGGCTTCCCCTTCGCGACCGCCGGTCCCGGCGCGCTCGACGCGGGTGCGCACGGCTACCTGGAGAAGTCCGACCTGGTGCGCAGCCTGATCCCCCGCCTGGAGGAGATCCTGCTCCGCCGAGCCGGCTGAGCAGCCGCGGCTAGCGGCCCTCGAACCTCGGGGCGCGCCGCTCCCGCGACGCGGCGATGCCCTCCTGCAGGTCGGCCGTCGCCAACGTCACGGGCTGGGCGAGGGCCTCGTGCTGCAGGCACGCCTCGAGGTCGCGGTGGCGTTGACGCAGCGACAGCGTGGTGTAGCGGCTCGGGATCGGCGCCGTCGCGGCGACCTGCTCGGCGACCTGCTGCACCTGCGCCGCCAGGTCCTCGGCCTCGAAGACCCGGTTGACCAGGCCCAGGCGCGCGGCCTCGTCGGCGTCGACCAGCCGGCCGGTGAGCAGCAGCTCCCGGGCCGCGGCCAGACCCACCACCTCCGGCAGCAGGTGGGTGGCCGCCATGCCGGGGTTCATGCCGAGCCGGACGAAGGGCGCCCCCAGCCGGGCTCCGGCGGCGGCGTACCGCAGGTCGCAGGCCAGGGCGAGGCACAGCCCGGCACCGATGGCGGGGCCGTTGACCGCCGCGATCGTGGGCACCTCGAGCCGGCGGATCGAGAGCCAGGCGCGGTAGAAGGCCAGCATCCGGGTGCGCAGCGCGTCGACCGGGGCGTCGGGCTCGCTCGCGATCCAGCTGGTGTCACCACCGGAGCAGAAGGCCGCCCCCTCGCCGGTGACCACCACGACCCGCACGGAGGGGTCGCCCTCGAGCGCGGTCACGGCGTCGACCCACGCCTGCGTCATCGGCGCCGACATGGCGTTGCGCTGGTCGGGGTTGTCGAGCACCAGGCGCACGACACCGTCGGCCGGCCGCTCGACGCGGAGGTGGTCGGGGGACACGGAGCGGGGCTCGGAGGGGGTCACGGGGTCGGACATGGAGCGGAGGCTATCGGCCGCGCCGGTCCGCGGGGCCCGCAGCGGGGTCCGTGGAGGACACGCTGGGCGCGTGCGGGCGAGCCGCTCCGCAGCGCCGTTCGACTAGCCTCGAAGCCGACCCGGGGTCCACCGGGCCCCGGCGGGTCGCCCCGGCGCCCCTGCCGAGACGACCAGAGCGATGAAGGAGGCCGTCATGGCGGAGAGCTGGAGCGGCGAGTTCTACTGCGTGAAGTGCAAGGAGAAGCGCGAGGCCGAGGGCGAGGTCAAGGTCAACGACAAGGGCACCCGGATGGCCAAGGCCGTGTGCCCCGTGTGCGGCACCAACCTCAACCGCATCCTCGGCAAGGCCTGAGCCCCTAGCAGACGCACGCCGCGGGCGGGCCCCGCACCGGGTCGCGCCCCCGGCCGTCTCCGGGCACGGCGCCCTGTGGACGGGCCACGCGGCGGCGCGCGGGCGACCTACCCTCGCGAGATGTCCCTGCCAGACCCGCAGGACGTGCCTCGCCGGGTCGTCCTCGCCCCCGGGCTCCGCGTCGTGCGGCGGGGCCGCGACCGGCTCCAGGTCGGCCTCACGCCCCAGCGCCGCGTGGTGCTGCCGCGCACCGCACCGGTGCGCGAGGTGCTGCACGCGCTGCAGCTCGGCCTGCAGCCCTCCCCCGGACCCGAGGCCGGCGCGGTGCTCGAGCGGCTCCTGGCGGCCGGCTGCGCCGTGCTGGTGGAGCCCACCACCCCGCCGGCGGTGGCGGTGCGCAGCCACGGTCCGGCGTGGCCGGTCGACGCGGCCGAGCTGCTCGGCGCGGCCGGGCTGCGACCGACGCCGTGGGCGACCCGCGCCGCGGCGGTGCTGGTGCTCGCCTGCGGCGAGCCGGCGCGCGAGAGCCTCGACCCCCTGCTGCGGGAGGGGGTGCCGCACCTGGTGGTGACCCTCGTCGACGGTGGTGCGCGTCTCGGCCCCCTGGTCGAGCCGGGCGTCACCGCCTGCCTGCGCTGCCACGACGCCCACCTGACCGAGACGGATCCCGAGCACCTGGCGGTGCTGACGCGCTACGCGGAGGCGACCGCGCGGCCGCGCGACGACGGCGCGCCCGACGTCTCCGACGTCGCCCTCGCCACGCTGGTCACCGGCTGGGCGGTGCGCGACCTCGCCGCCCACCTGCGTGGCGAGCAGCCGGCCACGTGGTCCGCCACCGCGACCTGGCACCCGGGGGCCGCCGAGCCGGTGACGCGCCGGTGGCGACGCCGACCGGGCTGCGGCTGCGGCTGGGCGCCGGGATAGGCGCGTCCGGCACGCGGACGAGGGCCCGGGCTGCCGCGCGGCGCGCCCCCGGAATAGGCGCGTCGGGCACGATGGAGCCATGACCGAGCTGCCGCGCCGCGCGGCGCGCCGTACGGCGCGACTGGCCGCCCTCCCGCTCGGCTACGCCGGTCGCCAGGCCCTGGGGCTGGGCAAGCGGCTGGGCGGCGCGCCCGCCGAGGCCGTGCTGAGCGAGGTGCAGCAGCGCACCGCCGAGCAGCTCTTCCGCACCCTGGGCGAGCTCAAGGGCGGCGCCATGAAGTTCGGGCAGGCGCTCTCGGTCTTCGAGGCCGCGCTCCCCGACGAGCTCGCCGGCCCCTACCGCGACCAGCTCACCCGGCTGCAGGACGCCGCTCCCCCCATGCCGACCATCACGGTGCGCGAGATCCTCGCGCGCGAGCTGGGCAGCGACTGGCGCGACCACCTGGTCGAGCTCGACCCCGTGCCCGCCGCCGCGGCGTCCATCGGGCAGGTGCACCGAGGCGTGTGGGCCGACGGTCGCCCGGTCGCGGTGAAGGTGCAGTACCCCGGCTCCGCCGAGGCGATGGCCGCCGACCTGCGGCAGCTCGCCCGGGTCGCCCGCGGCCTCGGCTCCCTCGCACCCGGCCTCGACGTGCGGCGCCTGGTCGAGGAGGTGCGCGAGCGCGCCATGGAGGAGCTCGACTACGAGCTCGAGGCCGACGCGCAGCGCCGCTTCGCCACGGCCTTCGCCGACGACGCCGCGGTGGTGGTGCCCGGCGTCGTCGCCACCTCCGGCACCGTGCTGGTCACCGAGTGGCTCGACAGCGAGGGGTCCCTGGCCCAGGTGATCCGCGAGGGCACCCAGGAGCAGCGCGACCACTACGGCGAGCTGCTGCTCCGCTTCGCCTTCGACGCCCCGCGCCGCACCGGGTTGCTGCACGCCGACCCGCACCCCGGCAACTTCCGGCTCGTCGACCCCGAGGGCCGGGCCCGGCTCGGTGTGCTCGACTACGGCGCCGTCGCCCGTCTCCCCGAGGGCGCGCTCCCGACCGCGATCGGCGCGCTGATCCGCATCGGGCTGGTCGACGACTACGACCAGCTCGTCGCGACGCTGCGCGAGGAGGGCTTCATCCGCGACAAGGTGCGC
>JBQGFI010000038.1:0-3880 GCA_052040065.1 Marmoricola sp. | reverse complement strand
GGCCGGATGGTGCGCACGGCGCGGGCCTCGCGCGCGCGGGCCGCGAGCGCGTCGTCCGGCGGGTAGGCGACCTCCTCGAGCGTCCGCCCGTGTGCCTGCACCACCGTCACCGAGGGGGCGCGCTCCGCGGCGGCCAGCACCTCCCCGGCCCACTCCGGCGCCCGCCGGCCCTCGCCCACGGCAAGCAGGCAGCCGACCAGCGAGCGCACCATGCTGTGGCAGAAGGCATCGGCGCGCACCGTCGCGGTCACGACGCCGTCGGCGTCCCGGTGCCAGGCCAGGTCGAGCAGCGTGCGCACCGTGGTCGCCCCCTCCCGACGCTTGCAGAAGGCCGCGAAGTCGTGCTCGCCGAGCAGCAGCCGCGACGCCGTGGCGACGGCCTCCAGGTCGAGCGGTCGCCCCCAGGCCAGCACGTGGCCGCGGGTCAGCGGGTCGACCGACTCCGGCCGGTCGGCGATCCGGTAGGCGTAGCGCCGCCACAGGGCGGAGAAGCGGGCGTCGAAGCCCTCCGGGGCGGGACGCACCCGGTGCACCCGCACGTCGGGATCGAGCACGCCGTCGAGGCGACGGCGCCGCGCCGCCACCCCCTCCTCCCGTCGTGTCGCCGCCGCGGCCACCGCCTCGGGGTCCACGTCCACGTGGCACACCTGCCCGCGGGCGTGCACGCCGGTGTCGGTGCGGCCGGCCACGGTCAGCTCGGTGCCGCTGGTGCGCAGCACGGTGTCGAGGGCCCGCTCCAGCTCGCCCTGCACGGTGCGAAGCCCCGGTTGCCGCGCCCAGCCGTGGAAGCCGGTGCCGTCGTAGCCCAGATCGATCCGCAGTCGCACCGCGCCAACCTACTCAGCAGGGCGGATGATGGCCGCATGAGCGCCGAGACCGCCGCGCGCAGGCCCCTCGTCGTCGTCTGCGCCCCCGACCACGCCGAGGACCTCGCCCGGCCGCTGCACCGCTACCTCGAGGAGTACGACGTGCGCTGGACGGCCACCGCGGCCGAGACCGAGGCGCTGCTCGCGCGGCTGGGACCCGACGACGACGTCGCCCTGCTGGTCACCGAGTGCGACCTCCCCGACGCGGAGGTGCTCCACGCGGTCCACTCGTGGCGGCGGCTGGTGCCTCGGGCACGCCGGGTGGTGGTCGCGCACGTCTCGCGCTTCCGGCAGCGGGCCGACGAGCTGCGCCACGGCATGGCCAGCGGCAAGTACGACGCCTACCTGCTGATGCCGCGAGGCCCCCGCGACGAGGAGTTCCACGCGGCACTCACCGAGCTGCTCTCCGACTGGGGCTCCCACACCCCCTCCCCCGACTCCCCCGCCGTGGTGGTGGTCTCCCCCGTGCTCGACGCGCTGACCGTGGCGCTGCGCGACTTCTGCTTCCAGATGGGGATGCAGGCGGCCGTCGTCGACCCCGCCAGCGAGGCCGGCGCGGCCGTGGTGGCCGCGTGGACCGGTCCCGACGGGGCCCGCGCGGCGACGTACCCCTTGGTCAAGACGCTGGCCCACGAGCCGGTGCCGGTCTCGTCGGTGGAGCAGCTCGCGGCGACGATCTACGGCGCCCCCGAGGAGGTGGTCCTGGACGAGGTGGTCGACCTGGTCGTCGTCGGCGCCGGACCGGCCGGGCTCGCGGCGGCCGTCTACGGCTCCTCGGAGGGGCTGAGCACCGTGGTCCTGGAGTCCGGCGCGATCGGCGGGCAAGCGGGCACCAGCTCGATGATCCGCAACTACCTGGGCTTCCCCCGCGGCATCTCGGGCATGCGCCTGGCACAGCGGGCCCGCAACCAGGCGATCCGCTTCGGCGCGCGCTTCTTCACCGGGTGGCCGGTGCAGCAGCTGCGCCCCGCGGCCGTCGCCGGGGAGCCGCACGAGGTCGTCACCGGCGGCGGCACGCTCCGCGCGCGGGCGGTGGTGATCGCCAGCGGCGTCAGCTACCGGCGGCTTGGCGTGCCCTCGATCGAGGAGCGGGTGGGGCTCGGGGTCCACTACGGCGCGGCGGTGAGCGCCGCCCACGAGTGCGCCGGTCAGGACGTCTACGTCGTCGGCGGCGGCAACTCCGCGGGCCAGGCCGCCGTCCACCTGGCGCGCTACGCCCGCTCGGTCACGGTGCTGGTGCGGCGACGCGGCATCGAGGAGACCATGTCCGACTACCTGGTGCGCGAGCTGCGCCACACCGCCAACGTCGCGGTGCGGCCGTGCGCCGAGGTCGTCGACGGCGGGGGCGAGGAGCGGCTGCGCTGGCTCGCGGTGCGCGACCTGGAGACCGGTGAGGTCACGCGCCACGAGACCGCGGGGCTCTTCCTGCTCCTGGGGGCCGACCCGCACTGCGACTGGCTCTCCGAGCGGGTCGCCCTCGACGGGCGCGGCTTCGTGCTCACGGGTCGTGACGTGCCCCAGGACGCGTGGGCCGACGGACGACCCCCGGCCGCCCTGGCCACCACGGTGCCGGGCGTCTTCGCGGTCGGTGACACCCGGGCGGGCTCGATGAAGCGGGTCGCGGCCGCCTCCGGCGAGGGGGCCAGCGTCGTCCCGCTGGTGCACGCCTACCTGGCGCCCTGAAAAAGCGCTGGGGCGGCTGGGGCGCTCGCGACTACGGTCACCGCGTGACCGCCTCGACCCCCGGCCTGCGCACCCGTCTCGCCGACGCCGCGCGCCACGCGATGCGGGCGCGTGACCGCGACCGGCTCCGGGTGCTGCGCACCACCCTCGCCGCCCTCGACAACGCCGAGGCCGTGCCGCCCGCTGCGACGGCGGGCGCCCTCGAGGCGTCCCCCCTCGGGGTCGGCAGCACCGAGGTGCCGCGACGGGCGCTGGGCGAGCCCGAGGTCCGGGCCCTGGTCCGTCACGAGGTCGAGGAGCGCGAGCAGGCGGCCGCGTCGTACGCCGAGGTCGGGGACGACGCCCGCGCCGCCAGGCTGCGTGCCGAGGCCGAGGTGCTGCGCGACCTGCTCGCGACGTGACGAGGGCCCGTCACCGCGGTGCGGTGACGGGCCCTCGTGAGCCTGGAGCGACGCCTCAGGACTTGGTGTCGTCCTCGGAGGACTCCGCGGCGGCCTCGGCCTCGACCGCGGCCTCCTCGGCCTTGGCCGCGGCCTCGTTGGCCTTCTCGGCGGCAGCCTCGGCCTCCTCGGCGGCCTGCTCGGCCTCCTCGGCAGCCTGCTCCGCCTCGACGGCGGCCTCGTCGGCGGCGGGCGCCTCGTCGGTCGTGTCGGCGGCCGTCTCGTCGGTCACCGGCTCCTCGGCGGGAGTCGCGGCAGCCGGCGTCGCGGTGGTCGCGGCGGGCTTGGTCGCACGCTGGGTCGGCGCGTAGTCCTCGGTCACCAGCTCGATGACAGCCATCGGGGCGTTGTCGCCCTTGCGGGGGCCGATCTTGGTGATCCGGGTGTAGCCACCGGGACGCTCGGCGTAGCGCGGCGCGATCTCGGTGAAGAGCACGTGCACGACCTCCTTGTCACGGATGGTCTTCAGCACCTCGCGGCGCTGGTGCAGGCTCGCGACCGTGCCGAGCTCGGCCTTCTTGGCCTTGGTGATCAGCTTCTCCGCGACGGGGCGCAGCACGCGCGCCTTCGCCTCGGTGGTGGTGATCCGGCCGTGCTCGAAGAGCTGGGTGGCCAGACCCGCCACCATCAGGCGCTGGTGGGCGGGACCGGCGCCCAGCCGGGCGCCCTTCTTGGGGGTAGGCATCGCTTCTCTCGATTCTCCCCGGCCGTGTCAGGTACCGGAGTAGAGGTGGTGGTCGGGGTGACCGGTGCTCAGTACTGCTCGTCCTCGACGTAGCTGTCGTCGTCGTCGTAGGCCGCGAGGGCGGTCGCCGGGTCGAAGCCGGGCGCGCTGTCCTTGAGGGACAGGCCCATCTCGACCAGCTTGGCCTTGACCTCGTCGATCGACTT
>JBQGFI010000037.1:0-11357 GCA_052040065.1 Marmoricola sp. | reverse complement strand
CTCGGGGGTCTTCGCGGAGGTCGACGACCCGCGCGTGGGCGCGACGATGGCCCAGGCCTTCATGGTCTCGCTGATGCTCGTCTCGCTCGCGGTCTCGCTGGTCACCTCCGAGCGGGTGGTCGCCTCGGCCCAGGCGGCGGAGCGCGCCGCCCTCCTCACCGCGGTGCTCGAGCAGATCCGCGAGGGGATCCTGGTGGTCCGCGGCGACGGCCGGGTGGTGCTGAGCAACTCCACCCTCTCGCCGATGACCGGCTCGGGCGGCGTCCGGGTCGGTGAGCTGCTGCCCCAGGTCGCGCTGCACGACGTGAGCGGGCAGCGGGTGCCGGAGGACCAGCTGCCGCACGTGCGCGCGCTCCGCGGCGAGGAGGTGCTGGCCCAGGAGATCGTCTACCGGCCCGAGGAGGGCGAGGCCCGGGTCCTGGAGGTCTCGGCGAGCCGGCTGCCGGTCGACGACGAGGTCCCCGAGGCGCTCGTCGTGGTGCGCGACGTGACCCTGGTGCGACAGCGGGAGGACGCCCTGGCGGCCTTCGCCGGGGTGGTCGCCCACGACCTCAACAACCCGCTGACGATCGTGAGCGGGTGGGCCGACACCCTGGCCGACTCCTTCGCCGCGGGCCAGGTCGACGGCGCCACGGGCTCGGCGATGACCCGGCGGATCCAGGACGCCTCGGCCCACATGCGCAGCTTCATCGACGACCTGCTCGCCTACACGGTCGCCCGCGACCGACCGCTGCGGCTGCAGGAGCTGGACCTCACCGACCTCGCCGAGCAGGTCGCCGAGCTGCGTCGCCAGTCGCCGAGCGGCCCGCGCATCAGCGTGGCCCGCGAGATGCGGGCCTACGGCGACGAGGTGCTGGTGCGCCAGCTGCTCGACAACCTCGTCGGCAACGCCGTGAAGTACGTCGCCGAGGGGGTGCGCCCGCAGATCGGCCTGACGGCGCGCACGCGGGGCGACCTGGTCGAGGTGGCCGTGGCCGACAACGGCGTGGGGGTGCCGGCGCGCCAGCGCGAGCGGATCTTCGAGACCTTCGTGCGCGTGCACGACGGCCGCTACACCGGCACCGGCCTCGGGCTCGGGATCTGCCGCGGCGTGGTCGAGCGGCACGGCGGCCGGATCCACGTCGAGGACAACCCCGACGGACCCGGCAGCCGCTTCGTCTTCACCCTCCCGGCGCGCCCGTGACCGACGTGACCTCCGGGGCCGACCTGCGGGCCTGGCTGATGCAGAAGAGCGCGCCGCTGACGGTGCGCTACGGCCGCGAGCTCACCCTCGAGGGCACCGACCTCCCCCGCCCCGCGCGGGTGCGGGTGCCCACCCGGCACGGCCGCGTGCGCTGCCTGGTCTGGCGGGGGCGGCACCGCGAGACCTACGTGCACCTGCACGGCGGGGCGTTCGTGATGCGCCACCCGCGCATGGACGACTTCTGGGCCCGCTTCGTCGTGGCCACCACGGGCCTCACGGTCGTGGCGGTCGACTACGCCGTCGCCCCGCAGGTGCGCTACCCCGTCGCCCACGAGCAGGCGCACGACGTGCTCGCGCACCTCGCGACCGACGGCACGCCGCTCGCCGTCGGTGGCTTCAGCGCGGGTGGCAATCTCGCCGCCGCCGCGTGCCTGCTCGCGCGCGACCTCGGCACGCCGCTGCCGCGGATGCAGCTGCTGGGCGTGCCCTCGCTCGACGTCGCGGAGTCCTACGACGACAAGGGCGTGACCGGCTCGATGCTCGGTCGCGCGGTGCTCGACCTGGTGCGCGCGACCTACTTCCGCGACGCCGCGCGGCGCGAGGAGCCGTACGCCTCACCGCTGCGCGCCGGCTCCGTGGCGGGGCTGCCGCCGGCGTACGTCGTCACCGGGGAGCGCGACCTGCTCCGGCGCGAGGGCGACGCCTACGCCGCCCGCCTCGCCGAGGCCGGCGTGCCGGTCGACCACCACGTCGTCCCGGGCGCCGACCACTACTTCCTCACCCCGGCCAACGCGCGCCGCGAGATGACCCGGATGGCGACGGCGCTCTCCACCGCCCTGCTCGGCCCGGGCTAGAAGCGGGCGGGCTCGCGGTACTCGCCCCACTCCTCGCGCAGGGCGTCGCAGATCTCGCCCAGCGAGGCCTCGAGGCGGCAGGCCTCGAGCATCGGCTCGACCATGTTGGTGTCGTCGCGGGCGGCCTGCACCATCCGGGCGATCGCGGCGGCGATGGCGTCCTCGTCGCGACCGGCCCGGCGCTCGGCCAGCACGCGCACCTGCTCGCGCTCGACCTCGTGGGAGACGCGCATGATCTCCAGCTCGCTGGTGACCGACTCGGTGTGGCAGTTGACGCCGACGATGCGCTTCTCGTCCTTCTCCAGCGCGGTCTGGTAGACGAAGGCCGCCTCCGCGATCTCGGAGGTGAACCAGCCCTCCTCGATGCCGCGCAGCAGGCCGCGGGTCACCGGGTCGTCGCCCTCGCGCGCCGACCGGGCCAGCCCCTCGACGTCGTCGTGGCGCAGGTCGGAGCCGCCGAGCTCGAGGATGGTGTCGAAGATCCGGTTGGCCTGGGCCTCGATCTGGTCGGTGAGCGCCTCGACGTACCAGCTGCCCCCGAGCGGGTCGGCGACGTTGGTGACGCCGGTCTCCTCCATGATCACCTGCTGGGTGCGCAGGGCGATCTCGGCCGCCTGCTCGCTCGGCAGCGCCAGGGTCTCGTCGAGGGCGTTGGTGTGCAGGCTGTTGGTGCCGCCGAGCACGGCGGCCAGCGCCTCGAGGCCGGTGCGCACCACGTTGTTGTAGGGCTGCTGCGCCGTCAGGCTCACCCCGGCGGTCTGGGTGTGGAAGCGCAGCCACTGCGCCTTCTCGGTGGTGGCGCCGTAGACGTCGCGCAGCCAGCGCGCCCAGATCCGGCGCGCGGCGCGGAACTTCGCGATCTCCTCGAAGAAGTCGACGTGGCTGTCGAAGAAGAAGGAGAGCCCGGGGGCGAAGACGTCGACGTCGAGACCGCGCGAGAGCCCCAGCTCGACGTACCCGAAGCCGCCGGCCAGGGTGAAGGCGAGCTCCTGCGCGGCGGTCGAGCCGGCCTCGCGGATGTGGTAGCCCGAGACGCTCAGCGGCTTGTACGCCGGGATCTCCGCGGCGCAGTACTCCATCAGGTCGCCGATCAGCTTCAGGTGCGGCTCCGGCGGGAAGAGCCACTCCTTCTGGGCGATGTACTCCTTGAAGATGTCGGTCTGCAGCGTGCCGTTGAGCTTGGCGAGGTCGGCGCCCTGCCGCTCGGCCGCGACGAGCATCATGCAGAAGACCGGCACCGCGGGGCCGCTGATGGTCATCGAGGTCGTGACCTGCTCCAGCGGGATGCCGTCGAAGAGCACGTCCATGTCAGCCGCGGTGTCGATGGCCACGCCGCAGTGGCCGACCTCGCCGAGGCTCTGGGCGTCGTCGGAGTCGCGGCCCATCAGGGTGGGCATGTCGAAGGCCACCGAGAGCCCGCCCCCGCCCCGGGCCAGGATCATCTTGTAGCGCTCGTTGGTCTGCTGGGCGTTGCCGAAGCCGGCGAACTGCCGGATCGTCCACTGCCGACCGCGGTAGCCGGTCGGGTAGAGCCCGCGGGTGTAGGGGAACTCGCCTGGCCACTCGGAGTCGTCGGTGCCGTACGCCGGCGCGACCTCCTCCCCCGAGAGGGTGGTGAAGTCGGCGTCGCGGACGCGGCCCTGCGCGAAGGCCGCGTCGTACCGCTCCTGCCAGCGCTGCCGGCTGGTCGTCGCCGCCGTGTCCGCCGATGTGTCACCCGTCACGTCGCTCATGGTGCCGATCGTAGGCGGCGAGGTGAACGACCGCTAACCGGCGCCGAGCCGGCGCAGCGACGCCGGCGTGCCGATCTCGGCCCGCAGCGCGGGGTCACGCCACCACGCCTCCAGCGCGGCGTGCACGGTCGCGGGGTGGGCGCCGAGGTCGCGCAGGTCGAGGGCGACCTCCCCGGCTCCGGGGAGCCTGCCGTTGCGGAACCACGGCGTCGTGTACGCCGCCTCGGCCTCCCGCACCCGCAGCCCCACCCACACCGGGGCCGCGGTGGTGTCGACGAGCGCCGGACCGGGCAAGGGACCGAGCTCCTGCACGTCGTCCCAGGCCACCCGGACCCTGCTGCCGTAGCGGCGCTGCTCGATCGCCTCGCCGGTGAACTCGAGCCCGCCCGGCACCCAGCGGCCCAGCGCCCAGAAGAGCGGCAGCGTCAGGAAGAAGAGGCCCGGCAGGACCACGACCGCGGCGCCGAGCAGCGAGCCGGCCCGGAGCAGGTCGATGCTGAGCCCGACGGGGAGGGCGGCGACCGCCACCGCCGAGATCGCGTTGCCCGCCGCGGCCACGCGCGAGCGCGGCAGCACCAGGACGGCGCGGCCCGCCTGCTCGTCGAGTCGCGGCGACGGTCCGGGCTGCCGCAGGCGCACCGCCAACGCACCCAGCACGGCGACGGCGACGAGCACCATCGTGGCGGCCAGGCCGAGGACCGTCCACGTCGGATCCGCTCCGGCACCGCGCTCGCCCTGCGCGGTCAGGGTGCCGACGGCCAGGACCGTCCCGAGGGCGGCCAGCCCGAGGGCGAACGCCACGACGCCGACCGTGCGGCGCCGGGGGTAGTGCTCCTGCACGTCGAGCCTTCCTGGGTCAGTCGAACAGGCCGCCGACGAAGTCGCCGACCCCCTCCGCGAGGTCCTGGGCGCCGTCGACGATGGCCGAGCCCGTGTCGGTGACCGACTCCCAGCCCTCGCTGAGCGCCTGCCCGACGTCGGGGCCGTTCTCGAAGAGCGAGTCGATCGCGCCGGAGGCGAAGATACCGACCCCGGCGCCGACCAGCGCACCGACCGCCGTGCCGACGCCCGGCACCACCGAGCCGAAGGCGGCGCCCATGGCCACCGAGCTGCCCATCGCCGCCAGCGTCCCCGCCCCCGCGCCGACGGCGTAGCCGCCCACGTTGGAGGCGACCGCCTGCACCGGGCCCTCGCCGTCGTGCAGGTCCAGGGCGATGCCGCCGACCACGAGGACGCGGCTCAGCGCGGTGGAGAGACGACCGAGACCGCGGTGGCCGTTGCGGGCCGCGTCGTCGGCCGCGCGCGCGGCGTCGTCGGCCATGCCCTGCATCCGCTGGGCGTGCTCGAGGTCGCCGTAGAACATCCGGTGCGCGTGCTGGCCGTAGGTGCGGTAGTCGGTGGCGTCCATGCGGGCGAAGGCCGTGCGGGCGTCGGCGGCGAAGGCCGAGGCGCTGCCCCGCAGGATCGAGACGTGCCGTACGGCGCCCGCCGCGGCGGCCACGCCGCCGGCGACGTCGGTGGCCGTCAGCACCATCTCCTCGCCGGACTGGCCGAGGTACTCGTCCTGCAGCCGCGTGCACGCGGCGTCGTAGTCGGCCTGCACCGTCTCGGCCTCGGCCACCGCGGTGTTCCACGCGGTGATCAGCTCCTGGTGCCTGTTCCACTCGGCCACGCGGGCGTCGTACTGCTCGGCCTGCTGCACGGTGAGGTCGCCGGTCGGCGGCGGCCCGGGGTTGGCCGGCCCGGCGCCGGGCTCCTGCACCACGAACCCCGAGACGACGAGGCCGGCCGCGCGGGCGTCGGCGCGGATGTCGGACATGCGGCCCTGGGCGGTCTCCAGCGCGGCGGCGAAGGCGTCGAGCGCCCCGGCCGTCTGCTGCACCGTCGTGCTGAGCCCCTCCGCACCGGTCGCGCCGGTGCGCATCTGGGCGCTGAAGGCGGGACCGGAGTCGCCGCCCCAGTCGGACAGGGCGAGGCTCCGGGCCCCGACCAGCGCGTCGGCGCCGTCGTCGACGGCCGGCCGCAGCGAGCCGCTGAGGTAGGTCGAGGCGCCCCGCACGGAGGCGGGCGAGCCGGTGATCTCGGTGTCGAGCCCCATCACATGGCCCCGTGCAGCTGCTGCATCGACGCGGCCGAGCCGTCGTCGACGACGCCGTAGTCCTGGGCCCCGTCGCGCACGCTCTGCGCCGCGGCGGCGAGACCCTCCGAGAGCCCCGCACCCGACTCGGTGAGCAGGCCGAGGAGGCTCGAGACCATGCCGGTCATCACGCCCGCGTCGACCGCGGTCGGCGCGCCGTCGGCGCCGGCGTCGACCTGGCCCACGCCCCGCTCGAGCCGCTCGGCGATGTCGCCGAGGGTCGCGAGCGAGACGTCGGTGCCGCCGCTCATCGGGGGGCTCCGGCGTCGTCCATCTCCCCCGCCAGCGGGTCCTCGACCTGGAGCCGCTTGTCGATGAGGAGCAGGTCGAAGGGCTCGCGGTCGTAGAGCGCCTGCAGCGCCTCGACGGTCAGCAGCACCCAGTCGCTCGGCCCGAACCACGCGGCGAGCCGGTCCATCGCGCTGTAGACGAGCAGCGCCTTGCGGCCGTCGCGGGTGATCCGTACGTCCAGTCGCTGCTCCCCCTCCGCGTCGGTGGTGACGGGTACGTACACCACGGGTGGGAAGTTCTCGATGTCGGCGGCCACGGCGTCCCCTTCGCTCTCGAGCTGCATCGCCTCGCGCAGCATGCCCCGGTCGGGCGTCGCTCAACCAACCGGGGCCCACCAGTAGTCTCCGGAGCACCCGAACGCCCCCCGAGGAGAGTCGTGCCCGAGGTCAAGCCGCTGCAGAAGGTCCTGGTCGCCAACCGCGGAGAGATCGCCGTGCGGGTGATCCGCGCCTGCAAGGACGCCGGCATCGGCTCCGTGGCGGTCTACGCCGAGCCCGACCGCGACGCGCTCTTCGTCCGGATCGCCGACGAGGCGCACAGCCTCGGCGGCGCGACGCCCGCCGACTCCTACCTCGACATCGAGAAGATCGTGGCCGCGGCGAAGGAGTCGGGCGCCGACTCCGTGCACCCCGGCTACGGCTTCCTGGCCGAGAACGCCGACTTCGCCCAGGCCGTGCTCGACGCCGGGCTGGTGTGGATCGGCCCGCCGCCCGCGGCGATCGACGCCCTCGGCGACAAGGCCAAGGCCAAGCACATCGCCGAGCGCGCGAAGGCGCCGCTGGCCCCCGGCACCAAGGACCCCGTCGAGGACGCCGACGAGATCGTCGCCTTCGCCGAGGAGCACGGCCTCCCCGTCGCCATCAAGGCCGTCTACGGCGGTGGCGGTCGCGGCCTGAAGGTCGCGCGCACCATGGAGGAGATCCCCGACGCCTTCGAGGCCGCCGTCCGCGAGGCGGTCGGCGCCTTCGGCCGCGGCGAGTGCCTGGTCGAGAAGTTCCTCGACCAGCCGCGCCACGTCGAGACCCAGTGCCTGGCCGACCAGCACGGCAACGTCGTGGTCGTCTCGACCCGCGACTGCTCGCTGCAGCGCCGGCACCAGAAGCTCGTCGAGGAGGCGCCCGCGCCGTTCCTCACCGACGACCAGGTCGAGCGGCTCTACGAGAGCTCCAAGGCGATCCTGCGCGAGGCGGAGTACGTCGGCGCGGGCACGTGCGAGTTCCTCGTCGCCCAGGACGGCACCATCTCCTTCCTCGAGGTCAACACCCGGCTCCAGGTGGAGCACTGCGTCTCCGAGGAGGTCACCGGCCTCGACCTGGTGCGCGAGATGTTCCGCATCGCCGCCGGCGAGGAGCTCGGCTACGACGACCCGCCCGTGCGCGGCCACTCCATCGAGTTCCGCATCAACGCCGAGGACGGCGGCGCCGGCTTCATGCCGGCCCCCGGCACGCTCACCCGCTGGCACGCGCCGTCCGGTCCCGGCGTCCGCCTCGACGGCGGCTACGAGGAGGGCGAGACCATCCCCGGCGCCTTCGACTCCCTCGTCGCCAAGCTGATCGTCTCCGGCCGCGACCGCACCCAGGCGCTGGAGCGCTCGCGTCGCGCGCTCGACGAGTTCGTCGTCGAGGGCATGCCGACGGTGATCCCCTTCCACGCCGCGGTCGTCGACGACCCGGCCTTCATCGGCGACGGCGAGTCGTTCTCGGTCTACACGCAGTGGATCGAGACCGACTTCGACAACCAGCTCGAGCCCTACGCCGGCCCCACGGCCGACGCCGACGAGCCGGAGGAGCGCCACCGCGTCACCGTCGAGGTCGGCGGCCGCCGGCTCGAGGTGGTCCTGCCCGGCGGCCTCGCCGCCGTGGGCGGGGGCGGCGGTGGCGCGGCGAAGAAGCCGAAGCGGCGTACGGGCGCGAAGGCCGGCGGCGCCGTCTCCGGCGACGCCGTGGCCTCGCCGATGCAGGGCACCATCGTCAAGGTCACCGTCTCCGACGGCGACACCGTCGCCGAGGGCGACACCATCGTCGTCCTCGAGGCGATGAAGATGGAGCAGCCGCTGAAGGCCCACAAGGCCGGCACCGTCACCGGCCTCGACGCCGAGGTCGGCGCCACCATCTCCAACGGCGCCGTCGTGTGCGAGATCAAGGACGCCGAGTAGGCGTCTCCCCGGGCCCGGGGGTCTCGAGACGGTTGCGGCGCAACCTCCTCGACCACCCGGCTGGTCGAGGAAGGCGCGCAGCGCCTGTCTCGAGACCCAGCGAGCCGGCGTACGGCGCGGCGGGGTCGACCGGCGCCTACCCCTGCTACCTTTGTCGTCTAGATCACTCGACTTAGGGAGCAGGCATGTCCGGTGGCGAGGGTGACTGCTGCGTCGTCGTGGTGGGGGCAGGGGCCGGCGGGGCCCTGACGGCGACCCACCTGCTGACCGCGCTCTCGCCGCGCTACCGCGTGGTGCTGGTCGACCCGGCGACCACGACCGGGCGGGGGGCGGCGTACTCCACCACCGACGAGCGCCACCTGCTCAACGTGCCGGCAAGCGGCATGACCGCCTTCCCGCGCGACCCCGAGCACTTCTTCCGCTGGGTACGCCGCCACCGCGACGCCGACGCGCAGCCGCAGCACTTCGTGCCGCGGCGGTGGTACGGCGACTACGTCGAGGACCTGCTCGAGACCGCGGCGGAGTACCCGGGCAACGCCGGCTTCGAGCGGCGCCGGGCCCGGGTCACCGACCTCACCCGCCAGGGCGAGCGCCTCGTGGTGCACGACGACCTCGGCTGCGCGACGGTCGCGCGGGCGGTGGTGCTCGCGGGCGGCACGGCGAGCGGCAGCACGTGGGCACCGGCCGAGCTGCGCGAGAGCGCGCGCTTCGTCGCCGACCCGTGGACGCAGCCGCTGCCCGACGACGGCGACCTGCTGCTCGTCGGCACCGGCCTGACCATGGTCGACGTGGCCGTCTCGGCCGACCGGCCCGGCCGCACCCTCCACACCGTCTCGCGCCACGACCGGCTCCCCCGCGTGCACCGGGTGCCGACGACGCCGCCGGTGCCGCCGCCGCCCGGGATCACCCGGCTGACCGGGCTCGAGGAGCTGACCGAGGCGGTCCGCACCCACGTCGAGCGCACCGTGGCCGCCACCGGCGACTGGCGCCCCGCGATCGACGGGCTGCGGCCCGTGACGGCCCAGCTGTGGTCGGGGCTCGCCGAGGAGGAGAAGCAGACCTTCCTGGCCCGTCACGCCCGCACCTGGGACGTGCACCGCCACCGGATGTCGCCGGACGTGGCCGCGCGGCTCGACGCGATCACGGGCGAGGGCCGGCTGCAGCGCCACACCGGCACCGTCGCCGCGGTGCGCGACCTCGACGACGCCCTCGAGGTCGACCTCACCGACGGCACCACCGTGCGCGTCGCGGGCGTGGTCTCCTGCACCGGCCCGGTCGGCACGATCGCCCACGACCCGCTGCTCACCACGCTCGCCCGCAGCGGCGTCGTGCGCCCCGGCCCGGTCGGGCTGGGCATCGACGTCGCCGACGACGGCCGCGTGCGCGGCGTGCTGCCGCCCTCGACGCCGATCTACGCCCTGGGGTCGCTGCGCCGCGGCAGCCTGTGGGAGACCACGGCGATGCCCGAGATCCGCGAGCAGGCCTACAACGTCGCCCAGCGCGTCGTCCGCGCCCTGCACGGCGAGACCAGGCGTCGTCCCACCGACGTCTACGGGCTGTGCCTGACCACCGACGCCACGGCGGCGCGGGCCTACAACGACGCCCTCGGCCGACTGCTGCGGCTCCAGGACGGCGCCGAGCGCGGGCTGCGCGAGGCCGTCGAGCACGACCCCGACTTCGTGCAGGCGCAGGCCGCCCTCGCGCTGCTCGGCCACGAGTGGGGCACCACGACCGACTGGGGACGCCGCCTCGACCGGGCGCACGCCGCCGCGTCGCGTCGCTTCCTCGACGACCGCGAGGTCAGCTTCCTGCGCGCGGTGACCACGCGGCTGCGCACCGACGAGGCCACCGGTGCGGCCGCGCTGCTGCGCCACGTGCGGCTCTTCCCCCGCGACGCCCTCGCGGTCAGCGTCGCCGTGCCGACGGTCGCCTTCGGCGGGCTCACCTCGGGCCGCCAGACCGCCGACCTCGTCGAGAGCCTGGGGCGCAGCTACGGCGACGACTGGTGGTACGCCGGTCAGCTCGCCTTCGTGCGCCAGGACCAGGAGCGCTGGGAGGAGGCCGAGGCGCTCGCGGCGTACGCCCTGTCGGTGGAGCCGGCGTCGGGCCACGCCGTGCACGCGCGGGCGCACGTCTTCTACGAGACCGGCGCCCACGCCGAGGGGCTGGCGTGGCTCGACGAGTGGATCGGCGGCTGCGGCCGGCAGGCCAACCACCGCTCCCACTTCTCCTGGCACGCCGCGCTGCACGAGCTGATGCAGGGCGACCTCGACGGCGTACGCCGCCGCTACGCCCGCGAGCTCGCGCCACCGGAGGTGCACGGGTCGCGCGCCCTGGTCGACAGCGCGGCGCTGCTGTGGCGCTGTCGCGTCACCGGAGCCTGGCAGGACGACCTCCCGGTGCAGCAGGCCTGCGAGGCGGCGCCCGTGGGCTGGCTCTCCGAGCCGCCCACCCCCTTCGCCGCGATGCACAGCGCGCTGGCGCTGGCCGCCGACGCCGACGACGTCGGGCTCGCCGCGCTGCGCGACGTCGCCGCCCGCCACGCCGACCCGGTCTTCCGCGACGTGGTGGCGCCGCTGTGCGCCGCGCTCGCCCGGCTCGTCGAGGGCTGGTACGCCGACGCGGCCGACGCGCTCACCGCACTGCTCCCCCGCACCGCCGCGCTCGGCGGCAGCGCCGCCCAGCGCGAGGTGCTCGAGGACACCCTGGTGCACGCCCTGGCCCTGGCCGGTCGCACCACCGAGGCCGCGACGGTGCTCGACCGCCGGCTCGACCGCCGCCCCTCGGCGCTCGACGCCCGCCGCCGGGCGGGGCTGCGGAGCCCCTCGCCCCGCTGACCCGTACGCCGAGTGCTACCTCAGCGTCGCTCAGCTCCCCGCCGGCCGACCCTCGTGTAGCACTCGGCAAATTCACCGGCCGGCCGGTGAATTCGCCGAGCGCGGTCCCGAGCCCGGCGTGACCTGCACCACGTCCGGGGGGCGGCTTGTCCGGTCTGCAGCGGACT
>JBQGFI010000036.1:0-4256 GCA_052040065.1 Marmoricola sp. | reverse complement strand
CCGGTCATGAGCACCACGCGTCCCGAGGTCGTCCCTGCCCACCGCGGTCGCCCGCGCCCGGACGCGGCGGTGGTGCTGACGGCGTACGTGGTCGTGCTGATGGGCGTGCCCGCCGTGCTGGTCGTCGCGCCGCTCGGCACGGCCGGTGCCCCCAGCACGATCCTCGCCCTGGCCGGGTTCACCTGGTGGGGCTGGCACCACCTGCACCGGCACCTGCCCGACCAGCCCCCTCCGCACCGCGTGCGCTTCGCGATCGCCGGTGTGCTGATCGCCGTCCTCGTCGCCTACGCGCACGCGATGTCCACACCGTTGCCCGTCGACGAGCTCACCCCCGCCGACAGCGGCCTGCTGCGCATGGTGGGCCTGTGCGGCATGGCGCTGGTGGCCTGCGACGGCCTGCTGACGCTGGGCCGGCACCGCACCGTCGTACGCCGGCTGGTGCTCGTGGTCGCGGCGGCCGCCATGCTCGCCATCGTGCAGCAGGTGACCGGCCGGCTCTGGATCGACCGGATCAGCGTGCCCGGACTCAGCGGCTCCGTCGCCGCCGACCTCGGCCAGCGTGCCGGTCTCAGCCGGCCCAGCGCCAGCAGCACGCACCCGATCGAGCTCGGGGTGGTCCTGGCCACGACGTTGCCGCTGGCCGTCGTCGTGGCGCGGCACGCCGAGCGGCACCGGTGGCTCTACTCCGCCGCACTGGTGGCGATCTCGCTCGCGACCGTGCTGACGATCTCGCGGTCGGCCGTGGTCTGCTCGGTCGTCGGCCTCACCGTGCTGGCGGCGCGCTGGTCGTTGTCGGCGCGGCTGCGGATGGTCGCGGTCGGTGTGCTCCTGCTCGCGGTGGTCTACGTGACCTCTCCGGGAGTCCTCGGCACGATCGGCCGGCTGTTCGCCGGGGCGACCGGCGACGAGAGCGTCGCCTCGCGGACCAGCAGCTACTCCGTCGCGTGGGCCTTCATCGAGCGCAGTCCGTGGCTGGGCCGCGGCCCGGGCACCTTCCTCCCCCAGTACTGGATCCTGGACAACCAGTACCTCGGTCTCATCATCGAGATCGGCCTCGTCGGCTGCGCCGCGGTGGTCGGGCTCTTCCTGGTCGCCGCCCACAGTGCCGGCGCAGCCGCACGCGACGCGATCGACGACCAGGACCGCGACATCGCCCGCGGCCTCCAGGCAGCCGTGGTCGCCGGCACCTTCGGCTTCGCATTCTTCGACACCCTCGCCTTCCCGCAGTCGGCCGGGATCCTGATGCTGGCCGTCGGCCTCTGTGCCGCGGCGCGGCGGCTCCAGCCCGGCACGACACCCGCCCGCGAGCCGCGCCGTGCGGCGGGCGCGCCCATCGAGGAGCCCGCATGGTCACGTTGATCGTCGTCACCCACGACAGCGCCGAGGTCCTGCCCGCGCTGGTCGCGAGCCTGCCCGTCGGGCTGGCCGGAGTCGACGACGCCCGCGTCGTGGTCGTCGACAACGCGTCGAGCGACGCAAGCCTCGACGTCGTACGCCGTCTCCTGCCGGAGGCGGAGGTCGTCGAGACCGGCCGCAACGCGGGCTACGCCGCCGGCATCAACGCGGGCCTGCGACGCGTCGACGCGGACGATCCCGTGGTGGTGCTCAACCCCGACCTCGTCCTCCACGAGGGCTGCGTCGCGCAGCTGCTCGAGACCCTCGCCGATCCGCACGTCGGCGTGGCGGTGCCCCTCGTCCGCGACGCTGTCGGCACGGTGTCGCGATCGCTGCGCCGCGATCCCTCCGCCGCCCGCGCCTGGGCCGAGTCCCTGCTGGGTGGACGCGTGGCGGGCGGTCTCGGGCTCGGCGAGGTCGTCGCCGACCCGGCTGCCTACGAGCACGCCCACGACGTCGACTGGGCCACGGGCGCGGCACTCGCGATCTCGCCGGCGGCGCGGGCCGCAGCCGGCGCGTGGGACGAGTCGTTCTTCCTCTACTCCGAGGAGGTCGACTGGTGCCGTCGGGTCCGGGCGGCCGGCTTGCGGGTGCGCTTCGAGCCCGGCGCGGTCGTGAGCCACCGCGGGGGCGCCTACGACGCCGACGCCGGGCTGTGGCGCATCCTCATGGCCAACCGGGTGCGCGAGCACGCCCGCCACGGCGGCCGCCTGTCCAGGGCCTCGCACCGCGCCGCGCTGCTGACCGGCGAGGTGCTGCGCTCGGCAGGCGGCCGGGGCGCGGCGCACCGGGCGGGCGCTCGGGCCGTCCTCGCCCCCGGCCGCGTCGCGCAGGAGTCGCCCGTGCGCGCGCCGGAGCCCGACGGGCCGGGCTTCGTCTGGTTCGCCGCGCAGGACTGGTGGTACCACAACCAGGCCCACTCCGACTTCCAGCTGATGCGCCAGGTGGCGCGCGAGCGACCGGTCCTGGTCGTCAACAGCCTCGGCCTGCGGATGCCCACGCCCGGCAGGAGCACCCACGCCACCCGACGGGTGCTGCGCAAGGCCCGGAGCGTGGCCAAGCTCGTCCGCCGCCCGGTGCCCGGCCTGCCGGGATTCCACGTGATGACGCCGCTGCTCGTCCCGGCGTACGGCGACAACGCGGCAGCCCGGGCCAACGCCTGGCTGGTGCGCCAGCAGGTGCGCCTCGTCGCGCGCGCGATCGGCCTCGGCGACGCACCCCACGTCGGGGTCACCATCCCGACCGCGTGGCCGGTGGTGGCGCCGATGGCGCGCAGCAGCCTGGTCTTCAACCGCTCCGACCTGCACTCCGCGTTCCCCGAGGCCGACGGCGCCTGGGTCGCCGGGCTCGAGCAGGCCCTGATGGAGCACAGCGACAGGGTGCTCTACGTCAGCCACGAGCTGATGGCGCGCGACGGCGACCTGGTCGCCGACCGGGCGGTGTTCCTCGACCACGGCGTCGACCTCGACCACTTCAGTCCGGACGGCGAGGTGGACCCCGAGGTCGCCGCGATCCCCCGACCACGCCTGGGCTTCTTCGGCGGCCTCGACGACTACGTGGTCGACCTGGACCTGCTGCGCCGCACCGCGGAGGAGAACCCCGACGCGAGCCTGGTGCTCGTCGGCGACGCCACCTGCGCCATGGACGAGCTGACCCGCCTGCCCAACGTGCACTGGCTCGGGTTTCGTCCCTACTCCTCGATCCCGGCGCTCGGCCGCGGCTTCGACGTCGCCCTCATGCCGTGGCTCGACAACGAGTGGATCCGCTTCGCCAACCCGATCAAGCTCAAGGAGTACCTCGCCCTCGGCCTGCCGGTCGTCTCCACGGACTACCCCGAGGTCGAGGACTACCGCAACCACGTGATGGTCGCGCTCGACAGGACCGGGTTCCCCGAGATGGCCCGACGTGCGGTCGACGCCGCCCTCGACCAGGACAAGCAGCGCGACGTCGTGCTCACGTCGTCGTGGGCGGCCCGCGCCCGGCACCTTGTCGCCGAGGCCGACGCGGTCGGGGGCGCCTGATGTGCGGATTCGGCGGGGTGCGCGTGTACTCCGGCGGCGCGGTCGCCGCTGAGACGCTGCGCGAGATGGCCGACGTGCTGCACCACCGCGGACCGGACGAGGCCGCGACCTGGGTGGGCCACGACATCGGGCTGGCGCACACCCGTCTCGCGATCATCGACGTCGAGCGCTCGCACCAGCCGATGCACTCGGCCGACGGGCGCTGGGTCCTCGCCTTCAACGGCGAGATCTTCAACCACGCCCAGCTGCGGACCCACCTCGACTACCCGTTCACCACCCGCGGCGACACCGAGGTGGTCGTCGCCGGCCTGGCACTGGAGGGGATCAGCTTCGTCGAGCGGCTGCAGGGGCAGTTCGCCCTGGTCGCCCACGACATCCGCACCGGGACCACCCACCTCGTCCGCGACCGGCTCGGCATCCTCCCGCTCTACTACCGCCACGTCCCGGGCGGGATCGCGTTCGGCTCCGAGATCAAGGCCCTGCTGTCCGTGGGACCTCGGCCCTCGGTCGACCTCCGCAGCCTCGACGCCTACCTGGGCGCCCGCTCCGTGCCGGCGCCGGACACCCTCTTCGAGGGAGTGAAGAAGGTGCGCCCGGCGCACCGGGTCTCGCTCATGCCCGAGGGCCACGTCGAGGAGGCGCACTACTGGACGGTGCCGGAGACCGACCCCGTGGGCACGTGGAGCGTCGGCGACGCGGTCGAGGCGGTGAGCGACGGCGTACGCGAGGCGGTGCGGTCCGCGCTCGTCGCCGACCGCCCCCGCGGCGCCCACCACTCCGGCGGGCGCGACAGCAGCCACAACGTGGCGCCGATTCAGCAGCAGCGCGGTGAAGACCCCG
>JBQGFI010000035.1:0-1580 GCA_052040065.1 Marmoricola sp. | reverse complement strand
CGGAGTGAAGCCCACCTACGGCGGCGTCAGCCGCTACGGGCTGGTGGCGATGGCCAACTCGCTCGACCAGGTGGGTCCGGTCACCCGCACCGTGCTCGACGCCGCCCTGCTCCACGAGGTGGTCGGCGGCCACGACCCGCTCGACTCCACCAGCCTCGACCAGCCGGTGCCCGGCGTCGTCGCCGCGGCCCGGCAGGGCGCCTCCGGCGACCTCGCGGGCGTCAGGATCGGCGTGGTCACCGAGCTCGGTGGCGAGGGCTACCAGCCGGGCGTGCAGCAGCGCTTCGACGAGGCCGTCGAGCTGCTCGTGGGCGCCGGTGCCGAGGTGGTGCGCGTCGGCTGCCCGAGCTTCACCCACGCCCTGGCGGCCTACTACCTGCTGATGCCGAGCGAGGCGTCGTCCAACCTCGCGCGCTTCGACGCCATGCGCTACGGCCTGCGGGTGCTGCCCGACGGGGTGGACGCCCCGAGCGCCGAGGAGGTCATGCGCGCCACCCGCGACGCCGGCTTCGGCGACGAGGTCAAGCGCCGGATCATCCTGGGCACCTACGCCCTCTCCAGCGGCTACTACGACGCCTACTACGGCCAGGCGCAGAAGGTGCGCACGCTGATCCAGCGCGACTTCGAGCGCGCCTTCGCCCAGGCCGACGTGCTGGTCAGCCCCACCGCGCCGACCACGGCCTTCAAGCTGGGGGAGAAGCTCGACGACCCGCTGGCGATGTACCTCAACGACGTCGCCACCATCCCGGCCAACCTCGCCGGTGTGCCCGGCATCTCGGTGCCGGCGGGGCTCGCGCCCGAGGACGACCTGCCGGTGGGGCTGCAGCTGCTGGCCCCGATCTCCGCCGACGACCGGCTCTACCGGGTCGGCGCGGCGCTGGAGGCGTTGCTGGAGCAGCAGTGGGGCGGTCCGCTGCTCACGGCCGACAAGCTGGACGAGGCGGTGGCCCGATGACGGACCTGGTGGACTACGACGACGCGCTCGCGGCGTACGACCCGGCGATGGGCCTGGAGGTCCACGTCGAGCTGGGCACCGCGACCAAGATGTTCTGCGGCTGCTCGACGGTCTTCGGCGCCGAGCCCAACACCCAGGTGTGCCCCACCTGCCTGGGCCTGCCGGGGTCGATGCCCGCGGTCAACGCGGTCGCGGTGGAGTCGGCGATCCGGATCGGCCTGGCGCTCAACTGCGAGATCGCCGAGTGGTGCCGCTTCGCGCGGAAGAACTACTTCTACCCGGACATGCCGAAGAACTTCCAGACCAGCCAGTACGACGAGCCCATCGCCTTCGACGGGTGGACCGAGGTCGAGGTCGACGGCGAGACCTTCCGCGTCGAGATCGAGCGCGCCCACATGGAGGAGGACACCGGCAAGTCGACGCACGTCGGCACCTCCGGGCGCATCCACGGCGCCGACTACTCGCTGGTCGACTACAACCGCGCCGGCATCCCGCTGATCGAGATCGTCACCAAGCCGATCCTCGGCACCCGCGAGCAGGCGCCCGCCGTCGCCCGCGCGTACGTCGCCCACCTGCGCGAGCTGCTGCTCGGCCTCGGGGTCTCCGACGTGCGGATGGAGCAGGG
>JBQGFI010000034.1:0-1751 GCA_052040065.1 Marmoricola sp. | reverse complement strand
GCCGGCGTGCAGGACGAGCGCGTCGCCCTGCCCCACGTCGCAGGCGACCATCACCCATCCGTCCGGGGGCCAGCCGGGCGTCGGCGGCCGGACGAGGACGCTGACGACGACCAGGAGGCAGCAGCCGATCCCGCCCACGGGCCGGGCCAGCAGCCGTGGCAGCAGCAGCGCGAGGACCACGACCAGCAGCGTGAGCAGCGCCAGCGCGACCGGGCCGGTCCCCCAGTCGAGCGAGGCCGTCGGCAGGTCGGCACCCCGGCGGGCGACGGCGACGATCCACGCCACGCACCACCCGGCGAGGGTGCCGATCAGGCGCCCGGCCGGCTCCGAGACGAGTCCCACCAGGCCGCCGGCCAGGCCGAGCACGGTCGCCGGACCGACGGCGGGGGCGACCAGCAGGTTGGCGCCGACCGCCACGAGGCTCACCTGGGCCGACAGCGCCGCGACGACGGGGGTGCAGGCCAGCTGGGCCGCGAGCGGCACCGACACCGCCTCGGCCAGCCAGCGAGGCGCCCAGCGCGCCAGGGCGTCGCGCAGCCCCGGCCCGAGGACGAGGATGCCCCCGGTGGCGAGGGTCGACAGGGCGAAGCCGGGTGAGAGCGCGAGCGAGGGGTCGAGCAGCAGGAGCCCGACCACGGCGACCCCGAGCGCCCGGGGTCCGCGCCGGCGACCGTCGACGCCCATGCCGACCAGCGCCACCGTGCCCATCGCCGCGGCACGGACCACGCTCGGCTCGGTGCGCGCGAGCAGCACGAACCCGACGATGCCGAGCGCCCCGACGACGTAGTGACCGCGGCCCCGCACCCCGCACCACCGTCCCGCGAGCAGCAGGAAGCCGACCACGAGCGTGAGGTTGGTGCCGGACACGGCGAGCAGGTGGGTCAGGCCGGTGACCCGGAAGTCCTCGGCCAGCGCGTCGTCGAGGGAGGCGTCGTCCCCGACCACCAGGGCCGGCACCAGCGCCGCCTGCGCGTCGGGCCGGTGGGCGACGGACGCGCGCAACGACGCGCGCACGGCGGCCGCGCCCCGCCACCAAGGCCCGGAGGCGGCGACCACCGACGGCTCACCGGTGGCGGCCGCGACCGCCGACAACGGGTCACCCCGGTCCTCCGCCGGCGACAGCCGCGCGGTCAGCCTGACCCGCGCGCCGAGCGGCAGCCGCTGCCAGGACTCCTCGGCGATCACCAGCACCGGCGCCCTCACGGTGAAGGCCGTCCCGCGGCCGGCCACCCGCACCACCGTCGCCCGCAGCACCACCCCCTCGGCGAACCCCGAGCGCAGGGGGCGGGGATCGGAGGTCACGACGGCCTCCGCCTCGACGACGGCCCGCTCGGCAGCGAGACGGGCGACGGGGTCGTCCGCCACCCGTGCCTCGCGCACGGCGGCACCCGCGGCGACCGCTCCCAGCACGAGGACGGCCGCGAGCAACGCGCGACTCCTCCGCCGCCACGCCCCCAGCAGCCCGAGACCGAGGACCAGCCCGGTCACCGGCGCCGGCACGAGGACGCTGAGCCCGCCCGCCCACGCCGCGAGCCCGAGGGCCGGCATCCGCAGGTCGGTCACACGGTCACGAAGGGCGTGATCGTCGCCAGGGTCGCGTCACCGATGCCGTCGACCTCCAACAGCTCGGAGACCGCGGTGAACCCGCCGTGCTCCTCGCGCCACGCCAGGATCGCCTGCGCCGTGACCGGACCGACCTCCGGCAACGACTCGAGCAGGGTGAGGTCGGCGGTGTTGAGGTCGACGAGCGC
>JBQGFI010000033.1:0-5620 GCA_052040065.1 Marmoricola sp. | reverse complement strand
GGCTTGTCGCTGTTGTAGTCGAGCAGCGGCTGCCAGTCGGGGTCGAAGTGCTCCGGGATGCGCCAGTCGTACGCCGGCGCGAGGTCGCGCACGACGCGCTCGGTGATGCGCCGCGCCCGGTCGCGCAGCGAGGCGTCGTCGAGCACGTCGGCCGCCGCGAGCAGCGCCTCCACCGTGTGCATGTTGGCGTTGACGCCGCGGTAGGGGTCGAGCGTGGTCCAGCCGGCGTCCCACTCCTCCACGACCATGCCGGCGTCGTCGTCCCAGAAGTGGGCGAGCAGCACGGCGACCGCGTCGACCAGCAGGTCGTGCGCCCCGGGCCGGCCGGCGGCGGTCGCGCTCGCCCCGGCGAGCACGACGAAGGCGTGCTCGTAGGCCGTCTTGGCCGTCGTCGTCGGACCGTCGTCGTCGAGCCCGGCCCACCAGCCGCCGTGCTCGTCGTCGTGGAAGCGCCCCTGCAGCGAGGCGACGCCGTGGTCGGCGAGGGCGGCCCAGGTCCCGGCGGGCTCGACCGGCACGCCCACCAGGTGGGCCAGCGAGTAGACGTGGGTCATCCGGCAGGTGATCCACAGCTCCGAGGGCCGGCCCGGGGTGGGCCGGCCGTCGTCGTCGAGGTAGCCGAAGCCGCCCCCGGGCAGGGCGCCGTCACGACCGAAGGCCAGCAGCCGGTCGAGCTCGGCGCGCAGCCAGGCCGCGTCGGGCGTGAGCCCCTCGCTCACGACCACGGGGTCCCCGGGGTGAAGGTCGCGACGCCCAGGGTGGAGTCGCTCTGGCCGTAGTAGGCGAACCAGGTGTCCTTGAAGTGCACCAGGCCCTCGACGAAGGTCACGTTGGAGACCAGGCCGTGGGTGTCCTCGTACGTCGAGGGCTCGAGCCAGGGGTAGTTCATCTGTGCCATCACCTCGGTCGGGCGTGCGGGGTCGAGGAGGAGCTGACCACAGGTGTAGCGCACGGTGCCGTCGTCGTACTTCACCGCCGCGTTGTGGAGCAGCAGGATCAGGCCGTTGTCGGTCCAGATCGGCTGCGGTCCGACCTCGACCAGGAACTCGCCGAAGGTGCCCTCGGGGGTGGGGAGCATGAGCGGCTGGTCCTGCGGCGCGGGCTCCCAGTGGATCAGGTCGTCGGACCAGGCGTGGTAGATCGAGCCCTCGCCGAAGTACATCAGCCAGCGGCCGCCGACCTTGCGGTCGAGGATCGCCCCGGCCTTGCTCCACGGCGTCGGCACGCCCTCCGCGCGGGGCTCGAAGGTGTTGAAGTCGGGGAAGAGCGGGCCGTGCTTCTCCCAGGTGCGCAGGTCGGTCGAGGTCGCGAGGCACAGCTGGGCGTTGGTGCGGTCCCAGGCGGTGTAGGTCAGGTAGTAGGTGCCGTCGATCTCCGTGACCCGCGGGTCCTCGCAGCCGAAGCGCTCGTGGTCCTCGGTCGGGCTGAGCACCGGCTCGGGGTCGCGCTTGAAGTTGATGCCGTCGTCGCTCACCGCGTAGCCGACGTGGCTGACGATGTCGTCGGCGTGGGCGCGGTAGAGCAGCACCACCTGGTCGTCCTTCACGATCGCGGCGGGGTTGTAGATGCTGCCCGACTCCCAGCCCTCGCCCTGCGGCTGCAGGATCGGGTTGGCGTCGTACGGCGTGAAGGGGCCCAGGGGGAACTGGGCACGGGGGAAGGTCATCGAGGTCCTCTCGGGTCGGTCGTGCGGTCGGGGTGGGTCAGCGGCGTACGACGGCGAAGCCACCCGCGGGCAGCCGCACCGGCACGTCGGCCGCGTCGGACGTGGTGGAGCGGACGGGACGGCCGAGGCCGTCGTAGACGTGCACCCGGGCGGTGCCGTCGCCAGGCACGGCGACCGTGGTGCGCTGGGTCCGGGTGTCGGCGTTGCGGAGCACGGCGGTGCCGCGTCCCCCGCCACCGAGCACGTGCGTGGTGACCAGCGGCTGCAGCACCACCGCGTCGACGCGGGCGGCGCCGCCGCGGGTGCGGGCGACCAGCGAGGTCGCGCCGTCGGGGAGCTCGCGCAGCGTCTGCGGCAGCAGCGCGCCGGGGGCCTCGGAGCGCCCCTGCGCCCCGACCGCACCGGAGCGCACCGCACCCACGCGCTCGCCGGCGGCGGCGTACGTCGTGACGGCCCGCGAGCGCGGCCGGTAGTCGGTCACCGGCATCACGAGCGAGGCCGGCTGGTCGGCGGGCACGCGGAAGGTGGCGCGGCCACCGGCCGGGATCCTGGCGTAGCCGGTGCCGCCGTACTGCGACTCGCCGGTCCACCGGCTCTGCGGCGCGACGGCGCGGGCGCCGCCGGCCAGGGCGGCGTCCTCGGCCTGCAGCTCGGTGACGCCGACGCCCTCGCCGATCTCCGCGGTGCGCGCGATCTCCGCGACGCGGGGGTGGGCGTCGAGCTGCAGCATCGTGAGCAGGCCGTGGATGGTCGACTCGGCGCCGGAGTTCTGGTTGACGCGGCCGTCGGCCTCGACGCCGTCGATGGTGACGCCGGTGGCGGGGTCGTAGGTGGGCACGCCCGCGTTGTTGGCGCCGAAGAACCACGCGGCGTACACCCCGGCGAGCTCGTCGCCGGCACGGGTGCCCTGGGCGAGCAGGTTCTGCACGCGTGAGTCGGCGCCGTAGGCGATCTGCACCTGGTCGGCGCGGGTCGGCTGGCGGCCGTTGTCGGGCCCCCCGGAGGTGATCAGCCACGGGTCGAAGGTGAAGGCGTCGCGCCGGGCCGTGCGGGTCTCCCCCGCTGCCGCGAGGGCGCCCCCCATCTGGGAGGCCCAGCCGTGCCAGATCGAGCGCGAGAGCCCCCACGGCAGCACCCCGCCGAAGGGCCAGCGGCGGGCGTCGCCCCCCGAGAGCTCGGCGACGCCCTCCGCCAGCTGGCGCATCACCCGGCGGGCCTTGCGGGTGGTCTCGGTGCGACCGGCGTCCTCGACGTACGCCGCCAGGCCGATCACGGCCTCGGCCGTCGCGTCGGCGCCGTCGACGATCAGCCAGGCAGGGGTGCGCCGGCCGTCGGCGCGGTAGTGGTCGCCGTAGCGGTCGAGCACCTGCCGGTCGACCGCGTCGACGGCGAGCGCGAGGCGCCGCTCCAGGAAGCGCGCGAAGCGCGGGTCCTCCTCGCGGAAGGCCGGCACCGCCTCGCCGAGCGCCCAGATCGTGCGCGCCAGCCAGTACGACGCGTCGCTGTCGCTGGGGTCGGGCAGCTCGACCGGCTCGGCGCTGCGGTTGAGACCGCCGTCGGGCTGCATCCAGAGCACCACGTTGCCGCGGTGGCGTCCGGTGGTCACCTGCATGTAGGTCAGGCCGCGCAGCAGCTGGTAGGCCTTGCGGAGGCTGTCGCGGTCGCCGGTCTGCTCGAAGTGGCGCACGTAGACGATCGCGGCCCGCGAGATGTCGTCGGCGTTGTAGGCGCCCTGGGTCCAGTCGCCGGTCTCCGGGTCCTCGGTGCCGCCACCGATCCGCTCGAAGCCGTCGTCGCGCTTGTCGGCGTAGGTCCAGAGCATGCCGACCTCGGGCTCCTGCGCGAGCCGGTAGGTGGTGTGGCGCCGCGTCTCGCGCGGCGTCGCCGTGTCGCCCAGGAAGTCGAGGTGGTCGAGGTTGGTCAGCGGTGCCGCGGACGGCGTCGCGGGAGCCGGGGGCTTCGCCGTGGCGGGGGGCGCCGTCAGCAGGCTCACGCCCAGTCCGGCGGCCGCGACCGCGCCGATCAGTCGTCTGGTGCTCATCCCTTGACTCCACTTCCGAGGTTGAGGTCGGTGAACCGGCGCTGGAACGCCACGAAGAGCGCGACCGCGGGTGCGGCCAGCACGACGGCGCCGGCGAGGATCGCGCCGAACGGGTTGGCGGCCCGGCCGGCGATGTTGCTGATGTAGTTGGCGAGCGTGACCGCGAGCGGCTGCAGCTCGGCGTCCTTGGTGACCAGGAAGGGCCACAGGAACTCGTTCCACGGGCCGATGAAGGGCAGCAGCATCGCGGTGAGCAGCGCGGGCCGCACCAGCGGCAGCGCGATCGACCAGAGGATGCGCAGCTCGCTGGCGCCGTCGAGCTGCGCGGCGGCGAAGAGGTCGTCGGGCAGCTGCAGGAAGAACTGGCGGAAGACGAAGACCGCGGTGGAGTTGATCGCGAAGGGCGCGATCATGCCGAGGTAGGAGTCGGCCAGCCCGTAGTAGCGCACGATCATCACGTAGATCGGGATGATGAGCAGCTGGAAGGGCACGATCTGCACGAGCAGCATCACCGCGAAGAGCGTGCCCCGGCCGCGGAAGTGCAGCCGGGCCAGGGCGTAGCCGGCCAGCACGCCGAAGACGACCGTGCCGAGCATGACGCCGCCGGTGAAGATCGCCGAGTTGAGCAGCGACTGCACCAGGTCGACGCGGGCGTTGATGTCGCGGTAGTTGCCCAGGGTCCAGCCGCCGAGCGGCAGCGCACCCCGCACCGAGGTGTCGGGCGACTCCTGCAGCGACCCGATCACCATGTAGTAGAAGGGGAAGAGGAAGACCAGCGCGCCGAGGAGCAGCGCGGTCACGCTCAGGTAGCGACGCATCAGTCACGCTCCAGGATCTTGCGGTTGACCAGCGAGATCGCGAGCACGAGCACCACGAGGACCACGCCGATCGCCGAGGCGACGTCGGGGTTCCCCTGCTCGATGCCCTTCTGGTACATCACGAAGACCGGCGAGGTCGACGCCCCGTCGGGGCCGCCGCCGTTGGTGAGCAGGTAGGGCTCGGTGAAGAGGTTGGCGCCGGTGATCGTCGCGAGGATCACCACCAGGGTGGTGGCGCTGCGCACCCCGGGCACGGTGACGTGGAAGAAGCGTCGTACGGCGCTCGCCCCGTCGACGGCCGCGGCCTCGTAGAGGTCCTTCGGCACGCCCTGCAGCGCGGCGAGGTAGAGCAGGATGAAGAAGCCGAGGCTCTTCCAGGTCACGAAGACCGCGATCACCGGCATCGCCAGCCCGGAGTTGACCAGCCAGGACGGGTCGGGCGCGAGCGGCCCGAGCAGCTGGTTGACCAGCCCGCCGGAGGAGAAGAGGAAGAGCCACACCGCGACCAGCGCCACGCTCGCCGTCACGTAGGGCACGTAGTAGGACACGCGCAGGAAGGTGCGCAGCCGGGTCACCGTGTTGAGGGCCGAGGCGAGCACGATCGAGAGGCCCACCGTGAGCGGCACGTTGATGACCAGGAAGATGCCGACGTTGACGAAGGAGCGGCGCACGTCGGGGTCGCCGAGCACCGCCACGTAGTTGTCCAGCCCCACGAAGGGCCGCTCCACCACCGCGCCGGGCGCGGCGAAGAAGTAGTCGTGGAAGCTGATCCACACCGCCAGCCCGAGGGGGTAGGCGAACACCAGCACCAGGAACAGTGCGTACGGCGCCGCGAACACCGCCCCCAGGGGCTGACGGCCGAAGACCCGCTGCAGCAAGGTGTGCCCCTTACTCCTGGCCGGCGAGCTCGGTGGCCTTGTCGGCCGCCGCGGTCAGCGAGTCCGCGACCGGCGCCTCGCCGAAGATGACGGCGCGGGAGTAGTTGTCGCGGATCTCCTGCCAGATCTCCACCGAGTTGGGCACGTTGGGCACCTCGACGGTGCGCGAGGCCTGGTCGGCGAAGGTCTCGTAGGCCGGGTTGGCCTCGAAGTAGTC
>JBQGFI010000032.1:0-8490 GCA_052040065.1 Marmoricola sp. | reverse complement strand
TCCCCGCCCTCGCCCGAGAGCTTGGCCGCGGCCTTGGCGGCCTGGTCGGCGTCGAAGGTCCGCTCCGCCTGCTCGATCAGGGTGAGCAGGTCGCCCATGTCGAGGATGCGCGAGGCCATCCGGTCGGGGTGGAAGAGGTCGAAGTCGCTGAGCTTCTCGCCGTTGGAGGCGAACATGACGGGCTTGCCCGTCATCTTCGCGATCGACAGCGCGGCGCCGCCGCGGGCGTCGCCGTCGAGCTTGGTGAGCACGACCGCGTCGTAGCCGACGCCGTCGAGGAAGGCCTGCGCCGTGGTGACGGCGTCCTGGCCGATCATCGCGTCGACGACGAAGAGCACCTCGTCGGGCTGCACCGCGTCGCGGATGTCGGCGGCCTGCTGCATCAGCTCGGCGTCGATGCCCAGCCGGCCCGCGGTGTCGACGATGACCACGTCGTGGAGCGTGCGCCGGGCCTCCTCGATCGCCCGGCGCGCGACCCCCACGGGGTCGCCGCCGCCGTTGCCGGGCTCGGGGGCGAAGACGGTGACGCCGGCGCGCTGGCCGTTGACCTGCAGCTGGTTGACGGCGTTGGGGCGCTGCAGGTCGGCGGCGACGAGCATCGGGCTGCTGCCCTGGCCCTTGAGCCACAGCGCGAGCTTGGCGGCCAGGGTGGTCTTGCCGGCGCCCTGGAGGCCGGCGAGCATGATGACGGTCGGGGCGGTCTTGGCGAAGCGCAGCCGGCGGGTCTCGCCGCCGAGGATCGAGACGAGCTCCTCGTTGACGATCTTGATGACCTGCTGGGCCGGGTTGAGGGCGCCGCTGACCTCGACCCCGCGGGCACGCTCCTTGACCGCGGCGATGAACTCCTTGACCACGGGCAGGGCGACGTCGGCCTCGAGCAGGGCGAGCCGGATCTCGCGTGCGGTCGCGTCGATGTCGGCCTCGGAGAGCCGGCCCAGGCCGCGGAGGTTCTTGAAGGTGTCGGCGAGCCGGTCGGAGAGCGTGGCGAACAACGGAGCAACCTCGAGGTGGACGGCGTCTGGCCGGCCCGGGCGGGGTGCCCGGGCCACCGCTTCAGACTAGTGGGGGGTGGTGCCGAAGGTGGATTCCAGGGCTGCCCTCACCACGTGCGCCGCCTCGGCCGCACGCTCCTCCGACAGCACGCCGGCCCAGGCCTCCTGCACGTAGAAGACGTCGACCGCCTGCGGTCCCAGCGTCGAGACGTGGGCCGAGCGCACCGACACCTCCGCCCCAGCGAGCGCCCGGCACACCACGTGGATCAGGCCGGGCCGGTCGTCCGAGCGCACCTCCAGCACGGTGGCCGAGTCGGAGACCCCCGGCCGCACGGCCACGGACGGCGCCAGGCGCAACGGCGGCGTACGACGCAGCCGGGGGCCGACGTCGAGGCGACCCTCGACGATCGCCGCGAGGCGCTGGCGCAGCAGCACCGCGTCGAGGTCGTGCTCGGCGACGTCCCACACCGAGACGCCGTAGCGGTCCTGCGGCCACGCGCGGGCGGCGCGCACGGAGACCCGCTGCAGCGCCAGCATCGCGGCGGCGTCGGCCAGCAGGCCGAGCCGGTCGCCGGAGACCACCGTGACGCGGGCCCCGTCGGCGTGGTCCTCGACGCTGACCGCGACCTCGCGGGGGTCGGCCACGACCGCGGCGGGCACCACCACCTCCGGGGTCACCTCCTCCGCGTCGACGTCGGGCACGGGGTCGTCGGAGAGCACGGCGGCGGCGCGCCGCACCAGGTCGGCGACCAGGGAGGCGCGCCAGCGCGTCCAGGCCTTCTCGGAGGTGGCGCGCGCGTCGGCCTCGGTGAGCGCGGCCAGCAGCTCGAGCTCCTCGCGGTCGTGCAGCCGGTCGGTGACCACGGCGACCGTCGCGGGGTCCTCGGGGTCACGCGTGGTGGCGGTCTCGGGGAGCAGCAGGTGCCAGCGGACCAGCGTGCCGACCAGGTCGACCTCGCGGGGGTCGAAGCCGATCCGGGCGGCCACCTGCCGCGCCACGGGCTCCCCCGCCACGCAGTGCTCGGTGAGGCCGCCCTTGCCGATGTCGTGCAGCAGGGCCGAGACCGCCAGCACGTCGGGACGGGCCACCCGCCGGATCAGCCCGGCTGCCTCGATGCAGGTCTCGATCATGTGCCGGTCGACGGTGAAGCGGTGGATCTCCGAGGCGTGGGGCAGCAGCCGCACCCGCTCCCACTCGGGCAGCACCAGGTCGAGCGCCCCGGTCTCCTCCAGGGTCGCCCACACCGCCCGGAGCCCGGGGCCCGCCGCGAGCAGGCGCACGAGCAGGTCGCGTGCCCCGGCGGGCCACGGCTCGGGCAGCCGGGCACCCTCGCGGACCAGCCGCGACGCGGTAGGCGGGGCCAGCACGAGGCCGCGCTCGGCCGCCTCGGCGGCACAGCGCAGGAGCAGCAGCGGGTCGGTGCCGATCGCCGCGCCCCGGTCGAGGACGACCTCCTCGAAGGAGATCGCGACACCGGGGGCCACCGTCTCCAGGCGCGGACGGCGCCCGCCGCTCGGCGCGGGACGTCGCTGCGCGGCGTCGGCCCGCTGCCACGCCAGCGAGGCGAGGTGGGCCAGCCGGCGCGCGAGCACGCGCAGGTGGCGCTGCGCGGACTCGCCGTCCGGCAGTCCCAGCACGTCGGCGACGTCGGGCCAGTACTCCGGCACGATCCGGTCGGTCGCGCGCCCCGCGACGGTGTGCAGCGCGTCGCGGACGTCGAGCAGCCCCTGGCGCGAGCGCTCCAGGTCGCCGTGGGGCACGTCGACGAGCCAGCTCGCCACCAGCGCCTGCAGCAGCGTGGCGTCGCGCAGCCCCCCGGTCGACTGCTTGAGGTCGGGCACCGACGCGTGCGCAAGCTCGGGGTGCCGGTCGCGTCGCTCGGCCACCAGCCGCTGCAGCTCGCCCAGGCGCAGCCGGGCGTCGCGACGCCACTGGGTCGAGACGGCCGAGCGCAGCCGCAGCGTCAGGCCGGGGTCGCCGGCGAGGTGGCGGCAGTCGAGCATGCCCAGCGCGACGCGGAGGTCGGACGAGGCCTGCTCCTGCACCTCCTCGACGGTGCGGACCGCGTGGTCGACGTCGGCGCCGGAGTCCCACAGCGGGTACCAGACCTGGGCGGCCCAGTCGCCGGGCTCGACCCCGGCGTCGTGCACCAGCACGAGGTCGAGGTCGCTGAAGGGGGCGAGCTCGCCCCGGCCGTAGCCGCCGACCGCCACGAGGGCGACGCCCTGGTGGGGACACTCGGCCTTGGCGTACGCCGCGCGGCACAGCTCGTCGGCGGCCGCGGTGCGCTCGGCGCGCTCGGCGGCGGTCATCGGGGCCCGCCCTCAGAGGGCGGCGGCGTCGCGGTCGCCGGTGCGGACCCGGACCACCGACTCCACGGGCGAGACCCAGACCTTGCCGTCGCCGATGCGGCCGGTGTGCGCGGCCCCGACGATCGTCTCGGAGACCGCGGCCGCGTCGGCGTCGTCGACCAGGACCTCGATCCTGACCTTCGGCACCAGCGCGATGTCGTACTCCGCGCCCCGGTAGACCTCGGTGTGACCCTTCTGCCGGCCGTAGCCGCTGACCTCGCTGACGGTCATGCCGGTCACTCCGGCGCCCTCGAGCGCCTCGCGGACGGCTTCCCACTGGTGCGGCTTGACGACCGCGGTGACGAGCTTCATGTCGGACGACCTCTCAGGTGAGTTGAGAAGAGCGGGTGGAGCACATGGTGCAACGCACCGGCCCGCGACGCCGCCGGGGGGTCCCCACCCCGGTGACGTCGCGGGCCGTGTGCACGGTGCGTGCGATCAGATCGCTGCCTCGTCCCGGTCGCCGGTGCGCACCCGCACCACGCTGTCGACCGGGGAGACCCAGACCTTGCCGTCGCCGATGCGACCGGTCTGCGCCGCCTTGACCACGATGCCGGCGACGTCGTCGACGTCCGCGTCGTCGACGAGGATCTCGACCCGGATCTTGGGCACCAGCGCGATGTCGTACTCCGCGCCCCGGTAGACCTCGGTGTGACCCTTCTGCCGGCCGTAGCCGCTGACCTCGCTGACGGTCATGCCGGTCACGCCGAAGGCCTCGAGGGCCGAGCGGACCTCTTCCCACTTGTGCGGCTTGATGACCGCGGTGATGAGCCTCATGCCTTCGATCCCTCCTTCGCAGCGGGAGTGGCGCCGGCCAGGACGGCAGGACCGCCGGCCAGACCGGAGCGGGCGCCGGAGCTGGCGTTGAGGTCGTAGGCGGCCTCGCCGTGCTCCTTGTAGTCGATGCCCTCGAGCTCGTCCTCGTCGTCGATCCGCCACCCGAGGGTGAACTTGATGAGGAGACCGACGAGCAGGGTGGCGATCCCGGACCAGACGACCGCGTAGAGGGCCACGACCACCTGGGTGACCAGCTGGCTGAGGCCGTCGCCGTAGAAGAGGCCGCCGCTGGTGGCCAGGAAGCCGATGGCGACGGTGCCGACCAGGCCACCCACGAGGTGGACGCCGACGACGTCGAGCGAGTCGTCGTAGCCGAACTTGTACTTCAGTCCCACGGCCAGGGCGCAGAGCGCGCCGGCGACCAGGCCGAGCACGATCGAGCCGACCGGCGAGAGCGAGCCGCACGCGGGGGTGATGGCGACGAGGCCGGCGACGACGCCGGACGCGGCGCCGAGCGAGGTGGCCTTGCCGTCGCGGATCTTCTCCACCAGCAGCCAGCCGAGGATGGCCGCGCAGGTGCACACCGTGGTGTTGAGCCAGACCAGGCCGGTCTCGGTCGTGAACTGGGTCAGGTCGGCCTCGCCGCCGGTGCCGTCGACGAAGACGATGGAGCCCACGTTGAAGCCGAACCAGCCGAACCACAGGATGCCGGCGCCGATCATGGTCAGCGTCAGGTTGTGCGGCTTCATCGGCTCCTTGCCGAAGCCGAGGCGCTTGCCGATCAGCAGCGCGAGCACCAGGCCCGCGACACCGGCGTTGATGTGGACCACGGTGCCGCCGGCGTAGTCGACGGGCGCCGCGGTGCCGAGGAGGTCGGCCAGGGCGCCGTCCTCACCGCTGAGGAAGCCGCCGCCCCACACCATGTGGGCGAGCGGGAAGTAGGAGAGCGTGACCCAGATGGGCACGAAGACCATCCACGCCGAGAACTTCACGCGGTCGGCGATGGCCCCGGCGATGAGCGCCGCGGTGATGACCGCGAAGGTCAGCTGGAAGGCGACGAAGACGTAGTCGCCCGGGTCGACGCCGTCGAGCCCGAAGAGCTGGAAGGGGTTGGTGAAGAGCATGGCGACCGAGGTGTCGCCGTAGGTCATCGACCAGCCCCACAGCACGTAGACGATCCCGACGACCGCCATCGCGCCGAAGCACATCATCATCATGTTGAGCACGGACTTCGAGCGGCTCATGCCGCCGTAGAACAGCGCCAGCCCGGGCGTGGTCATGAAGAGCACGAGCGAGGCCGACACCAACATCCAGGTGTAGTAGCCGTCGTACATAGGACGGACCTCCGTTGAGTGGTGAGTGAGCAAGACCGGACCGCCCATGAGCCGACAACGCCGTCGGGCGGCGCGATCCTGATGGGCGTCACTCTCTGTGCCGGAGGTTTCGGGATCCTCAGGACCGTGTTTCGCCGGAGTCACGGGTCCGGGCGTTGTGTTACGTGCGTGTGTCGCGACGCCAGTTGCTCCAAAGGTGGGGCAAAACCGGACGTTTCCCCCTAATCTCATGTCGTGGACGCAAGCATGACGAGCACCCGTGACGAGGTGCTGGCCGCGACGGAGGTCGCCTACCCCGACCCCGCCCCGACGGCAGGCGCGGCACACGCCGCGCACGCCGTCTCGCGCCCCGCTCCGCGCCCCACCGGCGTGCCCGACGCCGCCGCACCCGTGCGCCGCAAGCGCGGACGGCCGCGCGACCCCCTGGCCGACGGCCGGATCCTGGCGGCCGCGTCGTCACTGATCCTGCTGCGCGGCTTCGACGCGATGACGGTCGACGAGGTCGCGGCGACCGCGGGGGTCGGCAAGGCCACCGTCTACCGCCGGTGGGCCAAGAAGGAGGACCTCGCGGTGGCCGCCATGGAGCGGCTCTACTCCGACGAGATGCCGGTGCCCGACACGGGCAGCCTGCGCGGCGACCTGGCCGAGGCCTACCGGGCGCAGCTCGGCTTCGCCCAGTCCCCCGCCGGCGCCGACTACCTGCGCACCCTGGTCAAGGAGTCGATGCGCGACGACCGGATGGCCACGCTCTACCGCGCCGCCCACGAGCAGTCGGAGCGCAACGCCCGCGAGATCTTCCGCCGGGCCAAGCAGCGCGGCGAGATCGACGTCGACGTGCCGGTCTCGCTGCTCGTCAAGCTGGTCTCGGGCCTGGTCGTGCTGGCCACGGTGATGGGCAACGAGTCCCCCACCTCGGAGGACCTCGAGTCGCTCGTCGACCTCGTGGTCCGCGGCATCAGCGCCTGAGCCGAGGGACCGACCGCTACTCCGAGAGCAGCGCCTCGACGAAGGTCGCGGGGTCGAAGGGGGCCAGGTCGTCGGCGCCCTCGCCCACGCCCACGAGCTTGACCGGGACGCCGAGCTCGCGCTGGACGGCCACCACGATGCCGCCCTTGGCGGAGCCGTCGAGCTTGGTCAGCACGATGCCGCTGACGTCGACGGCCTCGCGGAAGACCCGGGCCTGCACCAGGCCGTTCTGACCCGTGGTGGCGTCGAGCACCAGCAGGACCTCGGTCACGGGTGCCTGCTTCTCGACCACGCGCTTGACCTTGCCGAGCTCGTCCATCAGGCCTGCCTTGTTCTGCAGGCGGCCGGCGGTGTCGACCACGACCACGTCGACGCCCTGCTCGACACCGGTCCTCACCGCCTCGAAGGCCACGCTGGCGGGGTCGCTGCCCTCGGGGCCGCGCACGACGTCCACGCCGACCCGCTCGCCCCAGGTCTGCAGCTGCTCGCTGGCCGCAGCACGGAAGGTGTCGGCCGCACCGAGCACGACGCTCTTGTCCTGGGCGACGAGCACGCGCGCCAGCTTGCCGACCGAGGTGGTCTTGCCGCCGCCGTTGACCCCCACCACCAGGACGACGCCGGGCTTGCCGTCCTCGCCGGTGACGGCGACCCGGCGGTCCATGGTCGGGTCGACGAGGGTGAGCAGCTCCTCGCGGAGCACGGTGCGCGGGTCGGCGGCCGCGCCCTCGACGCGGAGCCGGGTGCGCAGCCGCTCGACCAGCTCCTGGGTGGGAGCGACGCCGACGTCGGCGGTGATCAGGGTGTCCTCGAGCTCCTCCCAGGTGTCCTCGTCGAGGCGCTCGCGGGAGAGCAGCACGAGCAGGCCGCGCCCGAAGCCGCCCTGGGAGCGGGAGAGCCGCTGACGCAGCCGGACCAGGCGCCCGGCCGTGCCCTCGGGCCGGTCGAGCACGGGCGCCGGCGGCACCTCCTCCTCGACCGGGGCCTCCGGCGAGGTGGTGGCCGTCGCGTCCGGGGGCGGCTGCTCGACGAGGACGTCGCGCGGGGCCTCCCGCGGCGGCGCCTTCGGCTGCTTGCGCCCACCCAGGAAGGCCGCGATCCCGACGCCGACGCCCAGGAGCAGGACGACGACGCCGATGACGACGTAGAGCTCGATGCCGGTCATGGCGCCGATCCAATCAAACGAGGTGCGGGCGCGGCTCAGCGGCCGTGCGAAGCCTCCAGCTCGCGCTCCTCGGCGGGGGTCACCGTGGGCAGCCGCTGGACGCCGCGGCGCATCAGGCGGCCCACGAGCGGGACGCCGGGGGTCTCGGCGCCGCGGTAGGGGAACGCGGCGTACACCAGCACGGCGGCGGCGAGCACCAGGGCGGGCAGCAGCACGAGCACGATGGCAGCCATCGGGACTCCTCGGGGACGACGATCGGGGGAAGCGCCCGGACGTCCCCGTCCGGGCGGCCCGTCCAGGCTAGGTCAGGACCAGCGATGCGCTGTGGCCGGGTCAGGTCTCGGAAACCAGCGGCGCCAGCGCGGCGCGGACGGCGTCGGGCACCGGTCGCACCTGGCGCGACCTGCCGTCGGCGGGTGTCGCGGGGTCGACGTAGACGTGCCCGAAGCGACCCTCGGCCGCCGCCTGGTCGCCGGGGCCCTGGAAGAGGCCCACGCGGTAGGTGACCGAGGAGGTGCCCAGGCGCTCGCAGGCGAGCCCGAGCTCGACCGGCTCGGGGTAGCCCACCTCGGCGAAGAAGCGGCAGGAGACCTCGGCGACCAGACCGACCGCCGGCAGCGTGCGGACGTCGACGCCGGTGGCCTCGGCGACGTGGGCGTTGACGGCGGTGTCGATCAGCTCGAAGTAGCGCGCGTTGTTCATGTGGCCGTAGACGTCGACGTCGGCCCACCGGGTGGTGGCGTGCCGCCAGGCGGCGTAGTCGGACCGGGTCGGTCGCGCGGGTCGCTGGCTCACGGGCGGTCAGGCGGGCTGCTGCTCGCGCAGCCGCTGGCTGATCACGGTGGTCACGCCGTCGCCGCGCATGGTGACGCCGTAGAGCGCGTCGCCGACCTCCATGGTGCGCTTC
>JBQGFI010000031.1:0-2528 GCA_052040065.1 Marmoricola sp. | reverse complement strand
CGTGCGCGGCCCCGCCTGCTGTGTCGTGCGCCACGCCCGGCCGAAGACGAGGTCGATGGGGTCGCGGGGGTCGGGGAGCGAGCGCGCGCTGCCGGGGGCCCGGGGGCCGAGCAGCGTCACCGGCACGACGGGAGCGCCGGTCACCAGCGCGAGGTAGGCGGCACCGTGGTGGAAGCGACGGAAGTCGCCGCCGCCCCGGGTGCCCTCCGGGAAGATCCCCAGCACTCCCCCGTCACGCACCACGCGCAGCGCGGTGCGGATCGCCGCCGGGTCGGTGGCGCGGCGGTCGAGGGGGATCTGCCCGGTGCCGCGCAGGAAGCCGCCCAGCCGCCCGTCGAACATCTCGCGCTTGGTCAGCGCGTGCACGGGCCGGGGGGCGTACGTCGCCAGCAGCGGGCCGTCGAGCAGCCCGATGTGGTTGGCGGCGAGGATCACCCCGCCGCTGGTCGGGACCAGCTCGGAGTGGTGGACGGTGACCGGCCAGCGCCTCCCCATCACCTGCACGGCGATCGGGCGCATCACGCGCAGCAGACGCGTGCGTGGGTGGCGTGCGCTGCTGGCCGGGAGGTCGCTCACGGACCCGCGGGCGCGGCCAGGGCCACGATGGTGTCGACGACCTCGGCGAGGGTGTGGTGGGTGCTGTCGACGTGCACGGCCCCCGCGGCCATGGTCAGCGGGGCGGTGGCGCGACCGGAGTCGATGCGGTCGCGCTCGAGGAGCGACTCCTGGGTGCGGGCGAGGTCGGCGCCGCCCTCCTCGGCGGCCCGGCGCTCGGCACGGGCGTCGGGATCGGCGCTGAGGTAGACCTTGACCTCGGCCTGCGGCCACACGACCGAGCCGATGTCGCGGCCCTCGACCACGATGCCGCCGGCACCGATGGTCTCGCGCTGGAGCTCGAGCAGCCGGGCCCGCACCTCGGGCACCGCGCTCACCGGGCTGACGGCGTCGTTGACCTCCGCACTGCGGATCTCCACCGACACGTCGACGCCGTCGACGGTGATCGTGGGGGCGAGCGGGTCGGTGCCCGACGCGATGCGCGGGCGGCCGGCGAGCGCCGCGACCGCCGCGGTGTCACGTACGTCGACACCTTGGCCGAGCAACCACCACGTCATCGCGCGGAACATCGCCCCCGTGTCGAGGTAGCGAAGTCCCAGCCGCTCGGCGACACCGCGCGAGGTGCTCGACTTGCCCGAGCCGGAGGTACCGTCGACGGCGATCACGAGGGTGCTGGTCACGGGCGAGAAGATTACCGGTGGGTGGTCCACCCGCGGGATTCGAGAGCGGTGCGCAGGTGCTCGGCACGGCCCTGGTCGACGACGAGCTCGGTGAGGCCGACGGGGCGGCCGGGGTCGTGGTCGATGTGGACGTCCTCGATGTTGACCCCGATGTCGCCGGCGTCGCCGAACAGCCGCGCGAGCTCCCCCGGGTGGTCGGGCACCGAGACGAAGACCGACCGCGTCGGCCGCGCAGGTCCGCCGTGCTTGCCGGGGATGGCGGCGGTGCCGGCGTTGCCGCGGGCGAGGATGTCGACGAGACCGGAGCCCGCGTCGCCCGCCTGACCTGCGGACACCGCACGCATGAGCGCGTCGAGGTCGGCGCGCACCTCGGTGAGCAGGTCGAGCACGGCCTCGGAGTTGGCCTCCAGGATCTGCCGCCACAGCGCCGGGTCGCTCGCGGCGACCCGCGTGACGTCACGCACGCCCTGTCCGGACAGGGCGAGGTGCTCGGCCGGGGCGGCGGCGAGACGACCCGCCACCAGGACGGCGGCGAGGTGCGGCAGGTGCGAGATGCGGGCGACGGCGCGGTCGTGCTCGGCGGGATCCATCGTCACCGGCGCTGCCCCGCACTCGAGGACCAGCGTCTCGACCAGCCCGACGGCTGCGGGGTCCGCTCCGTCGTGCGGCGTGATCGCCCACGGCCGGCCGTCGAAGAGCGCCGCACTCGCGGCCAGGGGGCCGGAGCGCTCGCTGCCGGCCATCGGGTGCGACCCGACGTAGCGCCCGAGGTCGGCGGGCGACACCTGCTCGGCCACCGCGGCCAGTGGCGCGGACTTCACGCTGCCCACGTCGGTCACGACCGCGTCCGTGCGCCGCAGGGCGTCGACGACGGCCCCGGCAATCGCCGCCGGCGGCACGGCCACCACGACGAGCTGCGGGCGGTCCGCCTCCGACGCCGTGCGGCCGGCTCCCAGCCCGGTCGCCGTACGCACGTTCTCGCCCGAGGCGTCCCGCAGCACGACCTCCATACCGAGGCGGCGGCACACCAGGGCGACGGACGTGCCGATCAGGCCGGCACCGACGACCTCGACCGGACCGACGAGGCGAGGGAGCGAATCGTCAGTCATGGCTCGCGGTCCGCGTGAGGTCGCGCCGCAGGTTGGCGGCCCCGTGGAGGTAGACGTGGGTGACGTCGGCGCGCGGGAGATCGGTCTCGACGTGGGCCATCAGTCGCACGACCCGCGGCATCGACCCCTCGATCTCCAGCTCGCGCGCACACACCAGCGGGACGTCGGAGAAGCCGAGCTGGCG
>JBQGFI010000030.1:0-2976 GCA_052040065.1 Marmoricola sp. | reverse complement strand
GATCCGCGGCACCTTCAACGCCGTGGCCGTCAAGAGCCCGGCCTTCGGTGACCGCCGCAAGGCGATGATGCAGGACATCGCGAGCCTCACCGGCGGTCAGGTCATCGCCCCCGAGGTCGGCCTCAAGCTCGACCAGGTCGGCCTGGAGGTGCTCGGCACCGCCCGCCGCGTCGTGGTGACCAAGGACAACACCACGATCGTCGAGGGTGGCGGCGACGCCTCCGAGGTCTCCGGCCGGGTCAACCAGATCAAGGCCGAGATCGAGGCGACCGACTCCGACTGGGACCGCGAGAAGCTGCAGGAGCGGCTCGCCAAGCTCGCCGGCGGCGTGTGCGTCGTCCGGGTCGGCGCGGCCACCGAGGTCGAGCTGAAGGAGAAGAAGCACCGCATCGAGGACGCCGTCTCCGCGACGCGCGCCGCGATCGAGGAGGGCATCGTCGCCGGTGGCGGCTCCGCCCTCGTGCACGCCGTCCACGCGCTCGACGGTGACCTCGGCTTCTCCGGCGACGAGGCCGTCGGCGTCCGCGTCGTCCGCAAGGCCGCCGACGAGCCGCTGCGCTGGATCGCCGAGAACGGCGGCGAGCAGGGCTACGTCGTGGTCTCCAAGGTCCGCGAGCTCGGCGGGGGCCAGGGCTACAACGCCGCGACCGGCGAGTACGGCGACCTGGTCCCCCAGGGCGTCCTCGACCCGGTCAAGGTGACCAAGTCGGCGCTGACCAACGCCACCTCGATCGCCGGCATGCTGCTGACGACCGAGACGCTGGTGGTCGACAAGCCCGAGGAGGAGGAGCCCGCCGCGGCGGGTCACGGCCACGGCCACGGCCACTGAGCCCCACCTCCCTCGAGCACCGAGGCCCCCTCCCCGTCCGGGGTGGGGGCCTCGGCGCGTCCCGGGCCGCGGGTGGTGCGCCGCGACGAGTTGACCTCCCCGAAACACGGGGGCAGCAGCCAGGCAACACGGCCCGACGACAGTGGCGCCATGCTGTTCCGAGTGCGTGCGTCCCTGCGGGACCGTCCGGGCGCGCTCGCCGAGCTGGCGGCACGGTGCGGCGACGCGGGGCTGAACATCCTGGGCCTGCAGATCTTCCCGGACCTCGGCACGGTCACCGACGAGCTGGTGATCAGTGCCCCGGACGCCTGGACCGCTCGGGCGGTCGCTGAGCTCGTGGGTGGTGCGGGAGGGGACGAGGTGAGCGTCGAACCCTGCACCACCCACGACCTGATCGACCAGCCGACGCGTTGGCTGACCGCGGCGGCGGACGTCGTCGCGGGCACCGCCAGGCTCCCGGAGCTGCTGGACCGGCTGCTCGGCCCGCACCCGGAGAAGTGGAGTCCCACCGAGCACTCGCGGGCGGCCGCCCTGGGGGCCCTCGCCACCCGGGTGCGTGAGGCGCTGGGTCGCGACGCCGCGCCGACGGCGCCCGTCCCCGCTCCGACCGGACCGGGCGCGAGCGCCGTGCAGTACGCCGAGGTCGACACCGGCGTCGAGGCCTGGATCGGCCGCTACGTCGTCGGACGGGCCTGCTTCGCCGGCGAGGGGGAGCTGACCATCGAGGTGGACCCCGCGTGGCGCCGCCTGGGCATCGGCACCTCGCTGCTGCACCGCGCCTGCGCGGCCGCGGCCGCCCGAGGCCACGAGCAGGTCGTGCTGGTCGCCCCCGCGTCCGACGAGGGCTTCGTCGGGATGGTCTGCGGTGCGGGCATGCGAGCCCGGATCCGGATGCGCGACGGCGTCCTGACGGCACGGATCGGCCTCGCCGGGCGCAGCCGCGGCCAGGTCCCGGCCGCCTCCTAGGCTCCTCTAGACTCGGAGGCTCCTGCGGCTCCTGCGGAAGGCTCGCTCCGAGATGACTGACGGCCACGACGACGTCCTCGCCCCGTTGGGGCTCACCTACGACGACGTGCTGCTCCTGCCGGGTGAGACCGACGTCATCCCCAGCGAGGTCGACACCAGCACCCGGCTGACGCGGGGCATCTCGCTGCGGACCCCGCTGATCTCCAGCGCGATGGACACCGTCACGGAGTCACGCATGGCCATCGCCATGGCGCGCCAGGGCGGCATCGGCATCCTGCACCGCAACCTCTCGATCGAGGACCAGGCCTACCAGGTCGACCTGGTCAAGCGCACCCAGACGGGCATGATCTCCAACCCCGTCGTGATCGGGCCCGACAAGACGCTCGAGGAGCTCGACGCGATCTGCGGGGAGTACCGCGTCTCCGGCCTGCCCGTCGTCGACCTCGACAACCGGCTGCTCGGCATCATCACCAACCGCGACCTGCGCTTCACGCCCGTCGCGGAGTGGGCGACCACCAAGGTCGACGAGGTGATGACCCCGATGCCGCTGATCACCGCGCCGGTGGGCATCAGCCGCGACGACGCCACCACGCTGCTGCGCAAGCACAAGCGCGAGCGCCTGCCCATCGTCGACGACGAGGGACGCCTGGCGGGGCTCATCACGGTCAAGGACTTCGTGAAGTCCGAGCAGTTCCCGCACGCCTCCAACGACGGCCAGGGCCGGCTGCTGGTGGGCGCCGCGGTCGGCTACTTCGGGGAGGCCTGGGAGCGGGCCACCACGCTGGTCGAGGCCGGCGTCGACGTGCTCGTGGTCGACACCGCGCACGGCCACGCCCGGCTCCTGATCGAGTTGGTCCAGCGGCTCATGGCCGACCCCGCGCTGCGTCACGTGCTGGTGGTGGGCGGCAACGTCGCGACCCGCGCCGGCGCGCAGGCCCTCGTCGACGCGGGCGTCGACGCGGTCAAGGTCGGGGTCGGCCCGGGGTCGATCTGCACGACCCGCGTCGTCGCCGGGGTCGGCGTGCCCCAGGTCACCGCCATCCACCAGGCCTCGCCGAAGTACCCGACGGCGGCGCCGACGAGGAGCCGGCCGTCGGCGTCCTTGCTCGCCTGGGGGAACTGCTCGGACTTCACGAAGTCCTTGACCGTGATCAGCCCGCGCAGCCGGCCCTCGTCGTCGA
>JBQGFI010000029.1:0-1591 GCA_052040065.1 Marmoricola sp. | reverse complement strand
GATCACGGCGCGGCTGACCGAGGCGCCCGGCAACGGCGCGAAGATCGGCGGGCTCAAGGTGACGACGGAGAGCGCGTGGTTCGCGGCCCGGCCGAGCGGCACCGAGGACGTCTACAAGATCTACGCCGAGAGCTTCCGCGGGGCCGACCACCTCGCGCAGGTCCAGGCCGAGGCGCGCGAGGTGGTGTCGGCGGCGCTCGGATGAGCCACCCGCTCGCCGGGCTGCTCGACGGCTGGGCCGCGACGGGCCGCGAGCCCGGCGGCGCGGTCTGCGTCCTGCGCGACGGCGAGGTGCTGGTCGAGCACGAGGTCGGCACCAGCGACGGGCGCTCGCCGTGGGCGGTCGACACCCTGGTGATGACCTACTCGGTCGCCAAGCCGTTCGCGGCGCTGACCGTGCTCGAAGTCGTCGCCGCCGGCGACCTGGGGCTCGACCAGCGGGTCGCCGAGGTGTGGCCGGAGTACGCCGCGCACGGCAAGCAGGCGACGACCGTGCGGCAGGTGCTGGGCCACGCGGCCGGGGTGCCGTCGTTCCCTGAGGCGGCGGCCGACCTGGCCTTCGACGACCTCGCCGGACTCAGCGAGTCGCTCGCCGACTCGGTGCCGGTGCACGAGCCGGGAGCCGCGGTCGCCGAGCACGCGCTGACCTACGGCCACCTCTGCGACGCACTCGTACGCCGCGCCACCGGAGACGACCTCGCCGACCGGTTCGCGGCGATCGCCGCCGAGCACGGCTGGGACGTCCACCTGCGGGTGGCGGTCGACGACCTGCCACGGGTGGCGGACGTGGTGCCGCTGGCGGGCTGGCCGGAGGTCTACACCGACGACCCGCGGTGGGGGCCGGCGATGGCGCGGCCGGCGGGGCTGCTCGACCCGGAGGTGCTCAACGGTGAGCGGTTCCGGCGGTGCAGCTTCCCGGCCATCGGCCTCCATGCGAGCGCGCGTGGCCTCGCGCGGTTCTACGCCGACCTCGTGGGTGGCCCGGTGAGGGACCGGCTCGGCGACGCCCTGCACGCGGCGTACGTCTCGCCGGCGGTGCGCGGCCACGACCTGCTGCTCGACCGCGACGTCACCTGGACCCTCGGGTTCCAGGTGGACGACGAGGACCTCGGGATGGGCGGTGCCGGTGGCTGCTCGGCCTGGTGGTCGCTGCAGGACGGCTATGCCGCGGCCTACGTCACCCGTGGGCTCGGTGACGGCGACCGCGCCGATGCGGTGTGGGAGTCGCTCAGCGGATCCGCATCTGGGTGAGTGCCTCGAAGGGCGCGGTGTAGCGGCTGGTCGGCAGGTCGTGGCGGGCGGCGAGCGCGGCCCGGGTCCTCGCACGACGGCGGCGGGCGGCGGTCTGGTGGCGGGTCGTGATGGTCATGTGGTCGAGGAGGCCGCTGCGCGGCCGGTGATACAGCACGAGGCCGGTCCCGGGATCATCCGGGACCGGCCTCGCTGGGGGGCCGGACGTGGGGGCCGTCCGGCGGCTCGGGGGTCATGCGCGTCGCAGGATCGCGAGCGCCTCGAGCTGGGCCGAGTAGCGACTCGGCACGATCGGGCGGGTCGCGAGGGTCGCCCTGGCGTGGGCGCGACGCTGCCGCTC
>JBQGFI010000028.1:0-3724 GCA_052040065.1 Marmoricola sp. | reverse complement strand
CGGCGACCTTGGCGGCGATCTTGGCGATCGGGAAACCCGTGGCCTTCGACGCCAGAGCGCTCGAGCGGCTCACGCGGGGGTTCATCTCGATGACCACGACGCGACCGTCGGCGGGGTTGACGGCGAACTGGATGTTGCAGCCGCCGGTGTCGACGCCGACCGAGCGGATGATGCCGATCGACAGGTCGCGCAGGAGCTGGTACTCGCGGTCGGTCAGGGTCATCGCGGGCGCGACGGTGATCGAGTCGCCGGTGTGCACGCCCATCGGGTCGAGGTTCTCGATCGAGCAGACGACGACGCAGTTGTCGGCGCGGTCGCGCATGAGCTCGAGCTCGTACTCCTTCCAGCCGAGGATCGACTCCTCGAGGAGCACCTCGGTGGTGGGGCTGGCCGCGAGGCCGGTGCCGGCGATGCGCCGCAGGTCGTCCTCGTCGTGGGCCATGCCGGAGCCGGCCCCACCCATGGTGAAGCTCGGGCGCACCACCATCGGGTAGCCCAGGTGCTCGGCCGCCTCGAGGCAGTCGTCCATCGAGTGGCAGATCCAGCTGCGGGCGGTCTCGCCGCCGAGCTCCTCGACGATGCGCTTGAAGGACTCGCGGTTCTCACCGCGCTCGATCGCCTCGATGCTGGCGCCGATCAGCTCGACGCCGTACTTCTCCAGCACGCCCGCGGCGTCGAGCGCCATCGCGGTGTTGAGCGCCGTCTGCCCGCCGAGGGTGGCGAGGAGGGCGTCGGGCCGCTCCTTCTCGATCACCTTCTCGACGTACTCCGGGGTGATCGGCTCGACGTACGTCGCGTCGGCGAACTCCGGGTCGGTCATGATCGTGGCGGGGTTGGAGTTGACCAGGACGACCCGCAGGCCCTCCTCCTTGAGCACCCGGCACGCCTGGGTGCCGGAGTAGTCGAACTCGCAGGCCTGGCCGATCACGATCGGCCCGGAGCCGATCACGAGCACGGACTCGATGTCGGTGCGCCTGGGCATCAGAGCTCACCTCCCAGCAGCTGGTGGAAGCGGTCGAAGAGGTAGGCCGCGTCGTGCGGTCCGGCCGCGGCCTCCGGGTGGTACTGCACCGAGAAGGCCTTGAGCCGGCCCTCGGTGTCGCGCAGCTCCAGCCCCTCGACGACGTCGTCGTTGAGGCAGACGTGGCTGACGCTGGCGACGCCGTACGGCGTCTCGGTCGGGCGGTCGAGCGGCGCGCCCGGTGGCCACTGGACGGCGAAGCCGTGGTTGTGCGCGGTGACCTCCACCTTGCCCGTGGTGCGGTCCATCACCGGCTGGTTGATGCCGCGGTGGCCGTAGCGCAGCTTGTAGGTGCCGAGGCCCAGCGCGCGGCCGAAGAGCTGGTTGCCGAAGCAGATCCCGAAGTACGGCAGGCCGCGCTCCAGCGCCCCCTGCAGCAGCTCGACCTGCGCCGTGGTGGCGGCCGGGTCGCCCGGGCCGTTGGAGAAGAAGAGCCCGTCGGGCTCGACCGCCAGCACGTCGTCCAGCGTCGCGGTGGCGGGGAGCACGTGCACCTCGAGGCCGCGCTCGGCCATCATCCGTGGCGTGTTGGCCTTCAGGCCGAGGTCGAGCACGGCGACCCGGTGGCGGGTCTCCCCGACGGCCGGGACGACGTAGGACTCCGAGGTCGAGACCTCGCTGGCCAGCTCGGTGCCGGCCATCTCGCCGCTCTGCTGGACCCGGGCGAGCAGCGCGCCGGGGTCGGTCTCGGTGGTGGAGATGCCGACGCGCATCGCCCCGCGCTCACGCAGGTGACGGGTCAGCGCGCGGGTGTCGACCCCGCTGATGCCCACCACGCCCTGGGCGCGGAGGTCGTCGTCGAGCATGCGCTGCGCGCGCCAGCTGCTGGAGACCCGGGCGGGGTCGCGCACGACGTAGCCGCTGACCCAGATGCGACGCGACTCGGGGTCCTCGTCGTTCATCCCGGTGTTGCCGACGTGCGGCGCGGTCATGACCACGACCTGGCGGTGGTAGGACGGGTCGGTCAGCGTCTCCTGGTAGCCGGTCATCCCGGTGGAGAAGACCGCCTCGCCGAAGGTCTCGCCGGCGGCGCCGAAGGCCTCGCCGTGGAAGGTGCGACCGTCCTCGAGGACCAGGATCGCGGGGGCTGCTGAGGGGTTCGTGCTCGGGGCATGCGGTGGCACGCCGTACCTCCTTCTCCGCCTCACCGGACGGACCGTTAAAGGACGTTCAGGCTGGCGCCGACCCTACCAGCGCGCGTCGGCGGGACCGCGACGCCGTCTGGGGTGCGGACGTGACGATCGTGGGCGGCACGCGGGGCCGGACTGCCCTACTGTCGGAGGCATGGGCGACCCGGTCCTGGTCCGCGGGCTCCACAAGTCCTTCGGGCGCACGCACGCGCTCGACGGGCTCGACCTGACCGTGCGGCAGGGCGAGGTGCACGGCTTCCTCGGGCCCAACGGCTCCGGCAAGTCGACGACCATCCGCGTGCTCCTCGGCCTGGTGCGCAGGGACGCCGGCGAGGTGCGGCTGCTCGACGGCGACCCGTGGCGCGACGCCAGCGCGCTGCACCGGCGGCTGGCCTACGTGCCGGGCGACGTGACGCTGTGGCCCGACCTGACGGGGGGCGAGGCGATCGACCTGCTCGGACGGCTGCGGGGCGGCCTGGACCCGCAGCGGCGTGCGGCGCTGCTCGAGCGCTTCGAGCTCGACCCGACCAAGCGCGGGCGCAGCTACAGCAAGGGCAACCGGCAGAAGGTCGCCCTGGTCGCGGCGCTGGCGGCCGACGTCGAGCTGCTGGTGCTCGACGAGCCGACGTCCGGGCTCGACCCCCTGATGGAGGCGGTCTTCCAGGAGTACGTCGAGGACTTCCGCGCCCAGGGCCGCACCGTGCTGCTCTCCAGCCACATCCTGGCCGAGGTGGAGCGGCTCTGCGACCGGGTGAGCATCATCCGCGCCGGCCGCACCGTGGAGACCGGCACGCTCACCGGCCTGCGCCACCTGACCCGCACCTCGGTCGACGCCGAGCTGGCCGCCGCGCCGCCCGCGCTGGCCGACCTCCCGGGCGTGCACGACCTGGTGCTCGAGGGACGCCGCGTCCGCCTCGCGGTCGAGACCGCGCAGCTCGACGGGGTGCTGCGCGCCCTGACCGCGGTCGGGGTGCTGTCGCTCACCTGCCAGCCGCCCACGCTGGAGGAGCTCTTCCTGCGGCACTACGGCGACGCTCACGAGGACCGGGCGCGGTCATGAGCCTGGCCGGCACCGGGGTGCTGCTGCGCCACGTGGCGCGGCGCGACCGGTGGCGCCTGGTGCTCTGGTCGGTCGCCCTGGCCTTCCTCTTCTACAGCCAGGCCCTCGGGGTCGACGGCCTCTACGCCGACCAGGCCGAGCTCGACGCCGCCGCGGCGATGATGGGCAGCAACCCCGCCTTCGTGGCGCTCGCCGGGCCGGCACGGGCGCTCGACACCGTGGGCGGCCAGGTGATGTGGCAGTCGGCCGCCTTCGGCGCAGTGGTCGCCGGGGTGATGAGCATGCTGCTCGTCGGGCGCCACACGCGGGTCGAGGAGGAGTCGGGTCGCGACGAGCTGGTGCGCTCGGCGCCGGTCGGCCGCTACGCCGCGCTGACCGCGGCCGGCCTCTGGGCGGCCACGGCCAACCTGCTCGCCGGGCTGCTCGTGGCGGCGAGCCTGGTCTCCTACGACCTGGAGCCGGTCGACTCCCTGGCGACTGGCCTGGGGCTGACCCTGACCGGCTGGTGCTTCA
>JBQGFI010000027.1:0-3948 GCA_052040065.1 Marmoricola sp. | reverse complement strand
AGCGCGATGGACCTCTTCGGCGAGGAGGTGCGCAGCGCCGAGGGCTTCTTCGCCGTGCTGGCCGCGCTCGGCCGCACCGGCATCCACCGCACCCACGAGGTGCCGCGCGTGGCCGCGGTGCTCGACGCGATGGGGGACCTGGTCGCCGAGCCGCCCCGGTAGCCGTCCCGCCCGTGCGGCAGGCTGGGTGGATGCTCTCGGACCAGCCCGCGACGCCCTTCTCGATGCTCTCCCACCTCGAGTGCCCCCGCACCGGGACGACGTACGACGCCGACGTCGTGCACGGCCTCAGCGAGGTGGGCGCGCCGCTCCTGGCGCGCTACGACCTCGACCGGGTGCGGGACGCCATCACCCCGGAGCAGGTCGCTGCGCGTCCGCCGGACCTGTGGCGCTACCACGAGGTGCTGCCGGTGCGGGACCCCGCGCACGTCACCACCCTGGGCGAGGGCATGACGCCGCTGCTCCCGATGCCGACGTACGGCGCGGCCGTGGGGCTTCCCGGGCTGCTCGTGAAGGACGAGGGCGCGCTGCCGACGGGCAGCTTCAAGGCGCGCGGTGCCGCGGTCGGGGTGAGTCGGGCCCGCGAGCTGGGGGTGCGGTCGGTCGCGATGCCGACCAACGGCAACGCCGGTGCGGCCTGGTCGGCGTACGCCGCGCGGGCCGGGATGCGCAGCCTCGTGGTGATGCCGGTCGACGCGCCCGAGATCACGCGACGCGAGTGCGTGGCGGCCGGGGCCGAGCTCTACCTCGTCGACGGGCTGATCAACCATGCCGGTGCGCTGGTCGCGCAGGCGGTGGCCGAGCGCGAGGGCTGCCAGGAGGTGGCGACGCTCAAGGAGCCCTACCGGATCGAGGGCAAGAAGACGATGGGCTACGAGCTGGCCGAGCAGCTCGGCTGGCAGGCGCCGGACGTGGTGCTCTACCCCGCCGGGGGAGGGGTGGGGCTGATCGGCATCCACAAGGCCATGCTGGAGATGCGGGAGCTGGGCTGGCTGCGGGGCGAGCTGCCGCGGATGGTGGCGGTGCAGGCGGCCGGTTGCGCGCCGATCGTCGACGCCTTCGTGCAGGGTCGTGAGGAGAGCACCCTGGTCGAGGGCACGCACACCCTCGCCTTCGGCATCAACGTGCCCAAGGCGCTGGGCGACTTCCTGGTGCTCCGCGCGGTGCGGGAGTCCGGCGGCACCGCGGTGGCGGTCAGCGACGAGGCCCTCCTGGAGGAGCTGGCGAGGGTCGCCGCCGCCGAGGGGGTGTGGGTCTGCCCGGAGGGCGCCGCCTGCTTCGTCGCGGCGCGCGAGCTGCGCGAGTCGGGCTGGATCGCCGAGCACGAGCGGGTGGCGGTGCTCAACACCGGCACCGGTCTGATCTACCCGAGCACCGTCACCGCCGACGTGCCGGTGCTGGCACGTGACGGGCGGGTCCCGTGACCTTGGTCCCGGACCGGGTGGGCCCTCGCTCCCTGGTGGGCTGAGCCGGGGCGGCGACACGCTGGGGACGTGACGGTGGTGACCGTCGTCGTCGACCAGGAGGCACCCCATGACCCGCATCTCCGACATCCCCCTCGGCAGCGTCGTCGCCGCCTACGACGGCTCGCCGAGTGCACGCGACGCGCTCGCGTGGGCGGCCGCGAGGGCACGCGCCGACCACCGGCCGCTGGCGGTCGTCTACGCCACCGGCTCGGTGACGCTGATGCTGCCCGACGTGCCGGTCCGCACCGACGAGCTCGTCCGCGCCGCCCGCGAGGCCGGCGAGCAGCAGCTGGGCGAGGCCACCGACCTGGTGCGCGTACAGGAGCCCGAGGTCGACGTGGTGGGTGTCGTCGCCGTCGACGACGCGCGGACGGCGCTCGTCGCGGCGTCGCAGGTCGCCTCGCTGCTCGTGCTCGGCTCGCGGGGTCGGGGGCCGATCTCGACGCTGCTCCTGGGATCGGTCGGCACCTCGGTGGTGCGGCACGCCCACTGCCCGGTCCTCGTGCACCGGCACCGGCCGAGCGAGGAGCGCACCCGCGGCGTGGTCGTCGGCGCCGACGGCTCGAAGCTCTCGCGCGCCGTGCTCGAGCGCGCGTACGCCGAGGCGGAGCGTGCCCGGCTGCCGCTCACGGTGCTGCACAGCTCGTGGGACCTGGTGGCGGCCTGGAGCGAGTCCTGGACCGAGACGAGCCCGCCGCCGCGCGGTGCCGAGCAGGAGACGCTGGACCTGGCCGAGTCGATGGCCGGGCTCCGCGAGGACCACCCCGACGTCGTCGCCGACGTCGTGCTGGCCGGCGGGCCGCCGATCCCCGCGCTCGCGGGGCTCTCGCACCAGGCCGAGCTGCTGGTCGTCGGACACGAGCAGCGCGGTCTCGCCGACCGGCTGCTGGTGGGCTCGGTCGCCGTGCCGGTCGTGGAGCGCGCCTCCTGCCCCGTGCTCGTGGTGCCCGTCTCCGACTGAGGCGGGCGTACGCCGCCTACTCGATCCGGATGCCGACCCCGGGGCCGACGTCGGTGCCGGTGAAGTAGAAGACGGCGAGCACGATCACCCACGAGATCCAGAACGGGATGACGAAGGGCAGCATCCGCGAGATGACCGTCCCGAGACCGGCCTGCGGCTCGTAGCGCTTGAGCATCACCAGGAAGATCCAGATGTAGGGGTTCATCGGCGTGATCACCTGCGTGGCGGAGTCGCCGACGCGGAAGGCCGCCTGGGTGAAGCCGGGCTCGAAGCCGAGCAGCGCGAAGAGCGGCACGAAGACCGCACCCACCAGGGTCCACATCGAGCTGCCGCTGACGATGAAGAGGTTGAGCACCGAGCACAGCAGGATGAAGCCGATGATGGCGGGGAAGCCGGTGAGCCCGATCGACTTCAGGCCCTCGGCGCCGCTGACGGCGAGCACCGAGCCCAGGTTGGACCAGTTGAAGAGGGCGATGAACTGGCCGAGCATGAAGGCCAGCACCAGGAACGCCGCCATGTCCTTGATGCCGCGCCCCATCACCGCCGGCACGTCGGCGGCGCGACGCAGCGAGCCGCTGGTGTAGCCGTAGGCGAGCGCGGGGCCGAGGAAGAGCAGGAAGACCACGAAGACGGTCGAGTCGAGCAGGGGCGACTCCGGCAGGAAGGCGCCGTCGTCGTTGCGCCAGGGCGAGCCACCGGGGAGCACCGCGACCAGGACCAGCGCGCCCAGCGCGAGGAACGTCAGCGCGGCCATGCGCAGCCCGCGTCGCTCCTCCGGCCGGAGCTCGTGCGAGAGGTCGCTCGGCGTCTCGCGCAGGGCCGCGGCGACCTCCTCGTCGTCACGCCCGGCGGCGCTCAGGTCGGCGCCGTCGTCGTCGGTGCTGACCATCTCGGTCGGCGCCCCCTCGCGCACCAGGCGCGGCTCGACGATGCGGTCGATGATCAGGCCGGCCACCGCGGCGAGCACGAAGGAGGAGACGAGGTTGAAGTAGAAGTTCGACACCGGCGTGACCGTCGCGCCGGGGTCGGGCAGCGCCGTCGTCACCGCGTTGGTGATGCCGGCGAAGAGGGCGTCGAGGCTCGTGACCAGCGGCGAGGTCGAGTAGCCGGCGCCGACGGCGGCGAAGCCGCCCACCAGGCCCGCGATCGGGTGCCGCCCGGCCGCCTTGAAGACCATCGCCGCGAGCGGCGGCACGACCAGGAACGCCGCGTCGGACATCACCGACGCCGTCACGCCCACCAGGCCGACGGCGTACGGCAGCAGCCAGCGGGGCGCCGAGCCGAGCGAGGCCCGGATCGCGGCGGCCAGCATGCCGGTGCGCTCCGCGACCGTGACCGCCAGCAGGATCGTCACCACCGTGACCAGGGGCGGGAACTCGATGAAGTTGGGTCCGAGGTTGACCGTCAGCCAGGTCATCCCCTCCCCGGTGAAGAGCCCGCGGACGGCGGTCGGCTCGTCGGTGCCGGGGATGGTCACCGAGGTGCCGGCGAGCTGCAGCGCCGTCGAGAGCACGCCGACGA
>JBQGFI010000026.1:0-4718 GCA_052040065.1 Marmoricola sp. | reverse complement strand
CCGCCGTGCACGTTGGGCTGCCACTCGCCGTCGTTGCGGGAGTAGTCGAGGTAGAGCATCGAGGCCACGGCGTCGACGCGCAGGCCGTCGACGTGGAACTCCTGGAGCCAGTAGAGCGCGTTGGCGACCAGGAAGTTGCGGATCTCGTGGCGCCCGAAGTTGAAGACGTAGGTGCCCCAGTCGGGGTGCTCGCCGCGGCTGGGGTTGGGGTCCTCGTAGAGCGGGGTGCCGTCGAAGCGCGCCAGCGCCCACTCGTCCTTGGGGAAGTGGGCGGGCACCCAGTCGACGATCACGCCGATGCCGGCCTGGTGCAGCGCGTCGACGAGGCGGCGGAAGCCGTCGGGGTCGCCGAAGCGCGAGGTCGGCGCGTAGTACGACGTGACCTGGTAGCCCCAGGAGCCGCCGAAGGGGTGCTCCATGACCGGCAGCAGCTCGACGTGGGTGAAGCCCATCTCCACGACGTACGCCGTGAGGTGCTCGGCGAGGTCGTCGTAGCTGTAGGTGCCCGCGCCGGGGTGGTGGCGCCAGGAGCCGAGGTGCACCTCGTAGACCGACATCGGCTGCTGGTCGGCCCGGCCGCCCACGGCGCGCTCCCGAAACCACTCCGCGTCGCCCCACTCGTGGGTGCTGTCGAAGACGACGGACGCCGTGTGCGGCGGCACCTCGGTGTGGAAGGCCATCGGGTCGGCCTTGTCGCGCCAGTGGCCGTCGGCGCCGCGGACGTGGAACTTGTACTCCGCGCCGGAGCCGACGCCGGGCACGAAGCCCTCCCAGACGCCGGAGGTGCCGACCGCGACCATGGGGGAGCGGGAGCCGTCCCAGCCGTTGAAGCCGCCGCGCACCTGCACCTCCAGGGCGTTGGGCGCCCAGACGCGGAAGACGGTGCCCTCCTCCTCGACGTGCGCGCCGAGGACGTCCCAGAGCCGCTCGTGGCGGCCCTCGTTGATGAGGTGGAGGTCGATCTCGCCGATCGTGTGGCTCATCGTGGGCCTTCCTTCGGTGGGGGCGTCGAGGCGATCCGCTGCACGGCCGCCAGGGGGATGTCTACCCAGTCGGGGCGGTTGCGTGCCTCGTAGCCCACCTCGTAGACGGCCTTGTCGACCTCGTAGGCGTCGAGGAGCGACTGCTCGGTCGGGGTCAGGTCGCGGCCGGCGTAGCCGTGCAGGAAGCGTGCGCGCGGCGTGCGGGCCCACTCCTGCCCGGCGCCCGCGGCGTGGGCGGCGTAGTCGAAGGAGCGCAGCATGCCGGCGACGTCGCGCCACGGCGAGTCGGGCAGCCGGCGCTCGGCCAGCGACTTGGCCGGCTCGCCCTCGAAGTCGACCAGCCTCCAGCCACCCGGGGTCAGCAGCGTCTGGCCCAGGTGGAGGTCGCCGTGGACCCGCTGGACCTCCTGCTCGCCGCGGCCGCCCAGGCCGTCGAGCCGCTGCCGCAGGCCCTCGGCGTACGGCGCGAGCTGGGGGAGCCCGATCAGCGCGGACTCCACCCGCACCTGCATCCGCTCGGCGAGCTCGCCGCCGTCGACGGTGCCGGTGGGGAACTGCTCGGCCAGCGCGCGGTGCGCCGACGCCACGGTGGCACCGAGGGCCTCGGCCTCGGCCGCGAGGTCGTCGCCGCGCCGGGCGGCGTCGAGCGCGAGCGCCCAGCCGTCACGGGCGTCGACCAGGAACTCCTGCAGCATCGCGAGGTCCTCGGCCCGCTCGCCCTCGCCGGCCGTCACCCAGCCGCGCAGCGCGCCGACGGTCTCGTTGCCCGCGGCGGTGAGCGCGGCGTGGACCTCGATGTCGGGGTTGCGGCCGGGGGTGACCTTGCGGAAGAGCTTGAGCAGCGTGCGGTCGCCGTAGACGACGGTGGTGTTGCTCTGCTCGCCGGTGAGCACGCGGGGGGCCAGGCCGGAGTCGAGGCCGGGGTCGAGGCCGGGGTCGAGGCCGGGGTCGAGGCCGGGATCGGGGCCGGGAGCGGGGGAGGTCCCGGTGTCGAGCCGGTGGAAGACGGCGCCGCCCACCTGGCGGGTGCCGCCGGGCTCGGTGCGCGCGAAGACCTCCAGGTAGCGGGCCATCGAGTCGGGGTCGTGCACGGCGTCGTAGGTCCAGCGCCCCTCGTGCCGCCCGAGCAGGGCGTGGGCGAGGTCGGCGCGCTCGACGGGCAGGTGCACCAACGGCATCTGGTAGCGCTCGACGTCGCGGCGGCCCTCGCCCTCGTACTCCACGGTGAGCACGTCGAGGGTGAAGAGCGTGTCGCCGACGTGGACGCTGGCGATGCGGTCGACGTCGCTCACCTCGTAGTGGCGGCCCTTGCCGGCGAACCAGCGGGCGCCGGCGAGGTAGTCGGTCATCTGGGGGTGGCTCACCGGCGCACCACCAGCACGTGGGCGGGCTCGTGGTGGGGGTCGAGGTGCACGTAGTTGTGCGCGCCCCACTCCCAGTCCTGCCCGGTGATCTCGTCGTGCACCACGAAGCGGTCGTGCCACTCCATGCCCAGCGCCGGCAGGTCGAGGTGCGCGGTGGTGGTGTGGGCGGCGTACGGGTCGAGGTTGATGACCACGACGACGAGGTCGTCGCCCTCCTGCTTGCTGTAGACCAGCACGGCGTCGTCGTCGCTGGAGTGCACGTGCAGGTTGCGCAGCCGCTGCAGCGCGGGGTGCGCCTCGCGGACCTGGTTGAGCCGGGTGAGGTACGGCGCCAGGGTCTCGCCGCGCGCGGCGGCGCCGTCCCAGTCGCGCACCCGGATCTGGAACTTCTCGGAGTCGAGGTACTCCTCGCTCCCGGGCTTGACCGCGACGTGCTCGTAGAGCTCGTAGCCGGCGTACACGCCCCAGCTCGGCGAGCTCGTGGCCGCGAGCGCCGCACGGATCTTGAAGGCCGGCGGGCCGCCGTACTGCAGGAAGCCGTGGAGGATGTCGGGGGTGTTGACGAAGAAGTTGGGGCGCAGCACCGCGGAGGTCTCGTGGGAGACCTCCTGGAGGTACTCCGCGATCTCCCAGCGCGCGGTGCGCCAGGTGAAGTAGGTGTAGCTCTGGTGGAAGCCGACGGTGGCCAGCGCGCGCATCATCGGCGGCTTGGTGAAGGCCTCGGAGAGGAAGAGCACGTCGGGGTCGGTCTCGCGGACGCGCCCGAGCAGCCACTCCCAGAAGGCGACGGGCTTGGTGTGCGGGTTGTCGACGCGGAAGATCCGCACGCCGCGGTCCATCCAGTAGCGCAGCACCCGCTCGCACTCGGCGTAGATGCCGTCGGGGTCGCGGTCGAAGTTGATCGGATAGATGTCCTGGTACTTCTTCGGCGGGTTCTCGGCGTAGGCGATGGTGCCGTCGGCGCGCACCGTGAACCACTCGGGGTGCTCCTGCGCCCACGGGTGGTCGGGCGCGGCCTGCAGCGCGAAGTCGAGCGCGACCTCGAGCCCCACCTTGCGCGCCTCGGCCAGGAAGTGGTCGAAGTCCTCGACCGTGCCGAGGTCGGGGTGCACGGCGTCGTGGCCGCCGTCCTTGCTGCCGATCGCCCACGGCGAGCCGACGTCGTCGGCGGAGGGGGTCAGGGTGTTGTTGGCGCCCTTGCGGTTGACCTCGCCGATCGGGTGGATCGGCGGCAGGTAGAGCACGTGGAAGCCCATCGCGGCCACGGCGGGGAGCCGCTCGGCCGCGGTGCGGAAGGTGCCGCTGACGACCTTGCCGGTCTGCGGGTCGACGTAGGCACCCTCGGATCGCGGGAAGAACTCGTACCAGCTGGAGTAGAGCGCCCGCTCGCGGTCGGCGAAGAAGGGGTAGGGACCCTCGGTCGTGAGCAGGTCGCGCAGCGGGTGGGCCTCGAAGACGGCCAGGAGGGCCTCGTCCTCGGCCGCCGCGAGGCGCACCTCCAGCGGTCGGGAGGCGTCGCCGATGGCGGCCTTCACGTCGGCCACGCCGGCGAGCTCGGCCTCGCTGAGGGTGCCCTCGGCCACGACGCGGTCGAGCAGCAGGCCCAGCTCGGTGAACATCAGCTCGGTGTCGACGCCCGCACGGATCTTGATCGGTCCGTCGTGCAGCCAGGTGCCGAGCGGGTCGCTCCACGACTGCACCTCGAAGGTCCAGGCGCCCTCGACGTCGGGGCGCACCGTGGCGGCCATGCGCGACACCTCGCCCTCGACCGGCCGCATGCGCAGCGGCGGCCGGCGCTCGCCCGAGGGGTCGGTGAGCACCACCTCCGCCCCGAGCTGGTCGTGGCCCTCGCGGAAGACCAGGGCGGTGACCTCGAAGGCCTCGCCGACGGCCGCCTTCGCGGGGTGTCGTCCGAGGTCGACGACGGGAGTGACGTCCATGACGGGGATGCGTCCGACCATGCGCTCACCTTGTCCGTTGTGGTGCGGGCACGCAAACGGTGCCCCGGAAGCGGGCGGCGTACTCGGGTGATCTTTGGAACGATCCAAGGATTTTGGGCTAGCGTGTGCGCGTGCGTGCGATCCGACGATTCACCGTCCGTCCCGTCCTGCCCGAGAAGCTCGCGGCGCTGACCGCCCTGGCGACCAACCTGCGCTGGTCGTGGAGCCCGGAGACGCAGGACGTCTTCGCCGAGATCGACCCCGAGGTGTGGCGCTCGAGCGGTCACGACCCGGTGAAGACCCTCGGCGCCGTCTCGCCGGCCCGGCTCGAGGAGCTCGCGGGCGACAAGCACTTCCTCAAGCGCCTGCGCACCGCGCACGACGACCTCGAGGGCTACCTCTCCGCCGACCGGTGGTTCCAGAAGCAGGTC
>JBQGFI010000025.1:0-21174 GCA_052040065.1 Marmoricola sp. | reverse complement strand
ATTCACCGGCCGGCCGGTGACACCGCCACCGGCGCGCCGAAATACCGTCGCGCCAGTGGCAGGACCGTCACGCCGGTGACCGCTTCGTCCCCCGGCGGTACGACGACGGGGGCGCCGTACGCTGGGCGCACCATGGGCATCCAGATCACGCCGAGCGTCCTGAACGCCGACCTGTCCCGGCTGGCCGACGAGGTCGCGCGCATCCCCAGCGCCGACTGGGTGCACGTCGACGTGATGGACGGTCACTTCGTGCCCAACCTGACCCTCGGCCTGCCGGTCGTGGAGTCGCTGGCGCGCCACACCGCGCGGCCGCGCGACAGCCCCCACATGATAGAGGACCCCCCCCCCTGGGCGCCGGCGTACGCCGAGGCGGGCGCGGGGTCGGTCACCTTCCACCTCGAGGCCGCCACCGCCCCCGTCAAGCTCGCGCGCGACCTGCGCGCGCAGGGCGCGCGGGCGAGCATGGCGCTGCGCCCGGCCACGCCGGTCGACGCGGCGGCGCACGTGCTCGGCGAGCTCGACATGCTGCTGGTGATGACGGTGGAGCCGGGCTTCGGCGGCCAGAAGTTCCTCGAGCTGTGCCTGCCCAAGATCCGGCGGGCGCGCGAGCTGGTCTCGGCCCAGGGGCTCGAGCTGTGGCTGCAGGTCGACGGTGGCATCTCGGCCGAGACCGTGGAGCGCTGCGCGGAGGCCGGCGCCGACGTCTTCGTCGCGGGCTCGGCCGTCTACTCCGCCGACGACCCGGACACCGTGGTGGGCGAGCTGCGCCGGCTGGCCGAGCGCTCCGCCTGAGACTCGGGGCGTGACCCGGCGCACGTCGCCTCGTTGAGGCTGGTGCGCCGCGCGGAGGCTCCGACCGACGAGAGCCCGCAGCTCCGGGAGCGGCCCTCGCGGAAGAGAGTCACGTGCGACGCATCTCTCGAGCCACCACCGGGATCGCGGCCACCGCCGCGGCCGTGCTCGCCCTCGGCCTGTCCACCTCCTCGGCCACGGCGGCCCCCGACCCCGCCGACGTCTCCGACTTCCTCGCCGGGCAGCTGCCCTCGCTGACCGGCAGCACCACCGTCTACGTGCACGGCACCGACCTGGCGGCGGCCCGCGACGCGGTGCGCAGCGCGGGCCTGGCCAGCCGCACGGAGTTCGCCAAGATCGGCGTCGTCGTCGCCAAGGGCACCAAGGCGCAGATCGAGTCGGTGCGCACCCGGCCCGGCGTCACCTACGTCGAGGGCGCGCTGCAGCCGATCGAGCGCACCACCGAGACCTCCCACACCGCGACCCGTGGCCTGGAGGCGCAGCGGACGCTCACCGGCGCCGACGGCACCGCCCTGACGGGCAAGGGTGTCTCGGTCGGCATCATCGACTCCGGCATCGACCCCAACCACCCCGCCTTCAAGGAGGCCGACGGCAGCACCGCCGTGGTCAACAACCTCAAGGCGCTGTGCGACCCCTTCGAGCTGGCCTGCCAGGTGCTGGCGGTGCCGAAGGTGCTCGACACCGACACCACCGCCCTCGGCGGCCACGGCACGCACGTCAGCGGCATCGCCGCCGGCCGCCCCGTCACGCTGACCTCGGGCGAGCAGGTGCAGGGCGCGGCCAGCGGGGCCAAGATCGTGTCGATCTCCACCGGCGCCGCCCTCGTCATCGTGGGCGCCGACAGCGCCCTCAACTGGGTGCTGGAGAACCACGAGGCGCCGTGCGGCGACGGCGTCAGCGCCGCCGAGTGCCCGCCGATCAAGGTCACCAACAACTCCTACGGCCCGTCCGGCGGCGGCGCCTTCGACCCCGAGTCGGCCACCGTCAAGCTGCAGCGCGCGCTCGCCGCGGAGGGCGTGCTCACCGTGTGGGCGGCTGGCAACGACGGCGGCGACGGCTCGCAGTCGCTGACCAACCCTCCCGGCCAGGACCCGACCCCGGGCGTGATCTCGGTGGCGTCCTACTTCGACCAGGACACCGGCACCCGCGACGGCGCGGTCTCCGACTTCTCCTCGCGCGGCCTGGCCTCCGACACCTCGACCTGGCCCGACCTCTCGGCGCCGGGCGAGGACATCACCTCCGCCTGCCGGCCCTACCTGCCCATCTGCTCGACCGGTCTGGACTTCAAGAACGGTCCGGGCGCGCTCGACCTCGGCACCTACAACACCATCAGCGGCACCTCGATGGCGGCGCCGCACATCACGGGCATCGTGGCGCAGCTCTTCCAGGCGCGACCCGACGCGACGCCGGCGCAGGTCGAGGACGCGCTGAAGTCCACCGCCCACCAGTACGCCGACGGTGCGCCCTACGAGGGCGGCACCAGCTTCGACAAGGGCACCGGCCTGGTCGACGTGGTGGCGGCCGTGGAGGCGCTCACCGCGGGCTGAGCGAGCCGCCGCTGCTGGCGTGACACGACGCCGCAGCACGCGACAGCACGCGACAGGGGCCCGGCACCTGCTCTTGGGAGAGGTGCCGGGCCCCTGCGCGTCAGTGCTGGAGTCGCGCGGCGACCTGCTCGAGCACCCGCTCGCTCCCGGCGTACGGCGCCTCGGCGCGCGGCCAGTGCGTGACGACGTCGGTGAAGCCGAGGTCCTCGGCGATCCCGACCAGCTGCTCGAAGCGGTCGACGCTGTCGAGGGCGAAGCCCGGGGCCGTGTCGATGCTGAGGTAGCGCGGGAAGCCGGCGGCGTCGCGACCGCGGTCGGCGAGCGCCTGCTCCAGGGTGTCGCGGGAGCGGCGCAGGCCCTCGACCCACGCCGCGTCGGTCTCGCCCCCGGGTGCGGTGACCCAGCCGTCGCCGGCACGGGCGGCGTAGCGCACCGAGCGGGGACCGTTGCCCGCCACCAGCAGCGGCACCGAGCGCACGGCCGGCAGGGTGCGCGCGTCGGAGGCGGCGTACCAGCGGCCCGCAGCGTCGACGTGGTCCTCGGCACGCAGCCGGGTCAGCAGGTCGGTGAACTCCTGGAAGCGCTCGACCCGCTCGCCGACCGACAGCGGCGGGCCCCCGAGGATCTCGGCGTCGCGGTCGCCGCCGGTGCCCAGACCGAGCAGGAAGCGCCCGCCGGAGAGGTCGTCGAGCGCCTGCACCTCGCGCCAGAGCGCCACCGGGTGCCGGAAGTTGGGGGAGGCCACGAAGGTGCCCAGGGAGACCCGCTCGGTCACGACGGCGGCCGCGGCGAGCGTCGGGACGGCGCCGTACCACGGTGACTCGGGCAGCCCGCCCCACACGAGGTGGTCGTAGGTCCAGGCGTGGTCGAAGCCCAGCTGCTCGACGGCCCGCCAGCGGGGCGCCGCCTCCGCCCACGGCTGGTCGGGAAGCACCACCACACCCACGCGCACGCGCCCCAGCCTGCCAGAGGTCAGACGGCGCCCAGCTTCTCCGGGTTGCGGACGCCGTAGAGCGCGGTGATCCGCCCCTCGTCGACGGCCGCGAACCAGACCCCCTCCAGGCCGTCGGGCGAGCGCACCACCAGGGCGGTCTCGCCGTTGAGCCGCTCGGCCCGCATCGTCGCCTCGCGACCGGTGGGGGTCGACATCAGCCCGGTGAGGAAGCGCAGCACGCTGGTCGCGCCGTGGATCGGGCGACGGGCCGCCGAGCGCACCCCGCCGCCGTCGCTGACCAGCACCACGTCGGGGGCGAGCAGGGCGACCAGGGTGTCGAGGTCGCCGCCCTGCGCGGCCGCCAGGAAGCGCTCCACCACCCGGCGGTGGCCCTCGGGGTCGACCTGCTGCCGCGGGCGCCGCGCCGCCACGTGCTCGCGCGCCCGGTGCACCAGCTGGCGCACGGCCGCGGGGGAGCGGTCGAGGGCGGCGCCGACGTCGGACGCGGGCATCGCGAAGACCTCGGTCAGCACGAAGGCCGCGCGCTCCAGCGGCGTGAGCGCCTCCAGCACCACCAGCATCGCCATCGACACGTCGTCGGCGAGCTCGGCCATCGCCGCGCCGTCCGCGGTGGCGTCGGAGACCGGCTCGGGCAGCCACGGCCCGACGTAGGTCTCCCGGCGACGGGCCAGCGCCCGCAGCCGGTTCAGCGCCAGGCGGGAGGTGACGGTGAGCAGGTAGGCGCGCGGCTCCTCGACCTCGTCGAGGTCGACGTCGCGCCAGCGCAGCCACGCCTCCTGCACGACGTCCTCGGCGTCGGTGCGGCTGGAGAGGATCCGGTACGCCGCCCCCACCAGCGTGGGCCGCAGCTGCTCGAAGACGGTGGTCGCGTCGGTCACGCCGGCGGCCCCACGCGGCACTGGTCGGAGAAGCCCTGGCTGCGCAGGCCGAGCGCGGCGTTGGTGCGCGAGCGGAGGTTCTCCACCGAGACCATCTCGGTCAGCTCGACCAGCTGCGCGAGGTCGAGGTCCTCGCGCAGCCTCGCCACCATGGCGTCGGTGACCTCGGGCGGGGTCGCGGTCATCGCCTCGGCGTACTCCAGCACGGCCCGCTCCAGCGGGGAGTAGACCTCGCTGGTGCGCCAGCGCGTGACCTGCTCCAGCTTGTCGGGCGCCATGCCGCGAGTGTGCGAGAGGTACCAGCCGAAGTCGAGGCACCAGCTGCACCCGATCTGCGCGGCCACGGCCAGGCAGGCGAGCTCGGTGAGGTCCGGGTCGAGCCGGCGCCACCGCGCGACGCGACCCTCGAGGCGCACGATGCTCCACAGCACCGGCCGGTGGTGCATCAGCGCCTGCACCGACTCCAGCTCCTGGCCGTAGGTACGCCGCGCGTACCAGTCGAGCAGGCGGGCCGTCGGCCCGCGGTGCGTCAGCGGCACCCGCGAGCGGGACCCCGTCGCCGCGTTGCCGGGAACGGTGCTGGGAGTGGTGCTGGGAGTGGTGCTTGTCGTGGTGCTGGTGGTCTCGTCCATCGCTCCTCCTGGGTCGGTCGTCACCAGGTGGACCCCGCCCGGACCCCGGGTGTGACACGCCCGCCGCGAGGGGCGGTGTGGGCGGGCTCACGGTCCGGGGGGCGGACGGCTGTGGCAGGCTGGTGCCGAGCAATGAGCTCGCGTGCTCTGGGGGCGGTGAAAATCCGCACCGGCGGTGACAGTCCGCGACCCGGCCGCTGCCAGCAGCCGGTTGACCAGGTGGAACTCCTGGACCGACGGTCAAAGTCCGGATGAGAAGCAGCACGCGGCGGACGGCGTCGTGCCGCTCCGCCGAGCCACCCCCTGGGTCGTGGGCGCCGACCGACCAGCAGGGACCGACCGTGGACTTCTCCGACGCCGAGCGCCGCGCGATGCAGCGCGCGCTGCGGCTGGCCGCGACCCCCGGCGTCCCCCTCGGACCCAACCCGCGGGTCGGGTGCGTGCTGCTGGACCCGTCGGGTGAGGTCGTGGCGGAGGGCCACCACCGGGGGGCGGGTACGCCGCACGCGGAGGTCGCGGCGCTGCGGGAGGCGGGGGACGCCGCCGCGGGGACGACCGCGGTCGTCACGCTCGAGCCCTGCAACCACACCGGTCGCACCGGGCCGTGCGTCGAGGCGCTGCTCGCGGCCGGCGTGCGCCGTGTCGTCTTCGCCCAGCCCGACCCCAACCCGGTCGCCGCCGGGGGCGAGCGGAGGCTGCGCGAGGCCGGGGTCGAGGTCGCCTTCGGCCTGCTCGAGCGCGAGGCCCGGCAGCTCAACCGTGCGTGGACCTTCGCGCTGGAGCACGGTCGGCCCTTCGTGACCTGGAAGCTCGCGGCCACCCTCGACGGGCGCAGCGCGGCCGCCGACGGCACCAGCCGCTGGATCTCCTCGCGGGCGGCGCGGCTCGACACCCACCGGCTGCGCGGCGAGTGCGACGTGATGATGGTCGGCACCGCCACCGTCGAGGTCGACGACCCCCGGCTGACGGTGCGCGACGAGGTCGACGCGCCGCTCCCGCACCAGCCGCTGCGCGCGGTCGTGGGCCTGCGCGAGCTGGCGGCCGACCGGCAGGTCCTGGCCGGCGACGCCGAGACCGTGCTGCTGCGCACCCGCGACCCGCACGAGGCGCTGCGCGACCTGCACGACCGCGGCCGGCGCCACGTCTTCCTCGAGGGCGGGCCCACCCTGGCCGCCGCCTTCCTGCGGGCGGGGCTCGTCGACGAGGTCGTGGCCTACGTCGCCCCGCAGCTGCTCGGCGCCGGGCTCGCGGCCGTCGGCGACCTGGGCGTCACGACGATGGCCGACGCGCTGCGGCTGCACGTCGACGACGTCACCGTGATCGGCACCGGCGCCGAGACCAACGTCCGACTGACCATGCGTCCCCTGCCCGCCGAGGGCACCCACGCGAAGGAGACCCCCTGATGTTCACCGGCATCGTCGAGGAGCTCGGCACCGTCGTCGGGATCACCGACCAGGCCGACGCGATCCGGCTCACCGTCGAGGCGCCCGAGGTGACCTCCGACGCCGCCCTCGGTGACTCGATCTCGGTCAACGGCTGCTGCCTGACCGTGGCCGCCCGCGAGCCGGACCGCTTCACGGCCGACGTGATGCACCAGACCCTCGAGCTGACCTCGCTCGGTTCGTTGAAGGTGGGCTCGCGGGTCAACCTCGAGCGCGCCGTGACCCCGGCCACGCGGCTCGGCGGCCACCTGGTGCAGGGTCACGTCGACGGCACCGGCACCGTGCGGCGGCGTACGCCGAGCGACCACTGGGAGGTCGTGGAGGTCTCGCTCCCGGCGCAGCTCGAGCGCTACCTGGTGCCGCAGGGCTCGATCACCGTCGACGGCGTCAGCCTGACGGTGGTCGACGTGCTGGACGACGCCTTCACGGTGAGCCTGATCCCCGAGACCCTGGCGCGCACGGTGCTGGGGGAGAAGCCCGAGGGCGCCACGGTCAACCTCGAGGTCGACGTGATCGCCAAGTACGTGGAGAAGATGGTGCAGCGATGAGCGAGCAGATCCGGCTGGACGACGTCACGGAGGCGATCGCCGACATCGCGGCGGGCCGCGCGGTGATCGTGGTCGACGACGCCGACCGGGAGAACGAGGGCGACCTGATCTTCGCGGCGTCGCGGGCGACCCCGGAGCTGATGGCCTTCACCATCCGTCACTCCAGCGGCGTCATCTGCGTGCCGATGCCGGCCGACATGCTCGACCGGCTCGAGATCCCGCTGATGACGCCGCACAACCGCGACAAGATGCGCACGGCGTACACGATCTCGGTCGACGCGCGCGACGGCGTCGACACCGGGATCTCCGCCGCCGACCGGGCGCACACGGCCCGGGTGCTGGCGGACTCCGCGACCGAGCCGTGGGAGATCACCCGCCCCGGCCACGTCTTCCCGCTGCGCTACCGCGAGGGCGGCGTGCTGGCGCGTCGTGGTCACACCGAGGCCGCCGTCGACCTGGCGCGACTGGCCGGGCTCACCCCCGCGGGCGTGCTGGTCGAGGTGGTCAACGACGACGGCACCATGAAGCGCGGTCCCGAGCTGCGCGACTTCGCCGACGAGCACGGGCTCAGGCTGATCTCGATCGACCAGCTGGTCCACCACCGGCGTCGCCACGAGTCCCACGTGGTCCGCGTCGCCGAGACCCGGCTGCCCACGGTGCACGGCGACTTCACGGCCTTCGGCTACCGGATCACCGTCGACGGCAGCGAGCACGTCGCACTGGTGCACGGCGACCCGGCCGCGCTGGCGGACGGCGAGCCGGTGCTGACGCGGGTGCACAGCGAGTGCCTCACCGGCGACGTCTTCGGCTCCCAGCGCTGCGACTGCGGGCCGCAGCTCTCCGAGGCGATGGACCTCATCGTCAAGGAGGGGCGCGGCGTCGTGGTCTACCTGCGCGGTCACGAGGGCCGCGGGATCGGGCTGCTGGCCAAGCTGCAGGCCTACCAGCTGCAGGACGGCGGCCGCGACACCGTCGACGCCAACCTCGACCTCGGCCTCCCCGCCGACGCCCGCCACTACGGCGCGGCCACCCAGGTCCTGCGCGACCTCGGTGTCGGTCGCGTCCGGCTGCTGACCAACAACCCCGACAAGGTCGCGGGGCTGGAGGCCTACGGCATCGGCGTCGAGGAGCGGGTGCCGCTGACCCCCCACCCCAACGACCACAACCTGACCTACCTGATGACCAAGCGCGACCGGATGGGCCACCAGCTCGACGCGGCCCTCGGCGTGCCCGACCGCCACGAGCCGGTCGCCCACCCAGCCGAAGGAGAGACCCCATGAGCGGACACGGAGCCCCCACCGAGACCCCCGTCGACTGCAGCGACCTGCGCGTCGCCGTGGTCGCCGCCAGCTGGCACGAGCAGGTGATGGGCGGGCTCGTCGCGGGCGCCGAGCGGGCGCTGGCGGCGTACGGCGTCACCGACGCGCGCGTGGTGCGGGTGCCGGGGTCCTTCGAGCTGCCCGTCGTCGCCCAGGCGCTGGCCCGCGACCACGACGCCGTCGTGGCGCTGGGCGTGGTGATCCGCGGCGGCACGCCGCACTTCGACTACGTCTGCTCCGCGGCGACCGACGGGCTCAACCGCGTCGCGCTCGACGCGGGGGTGCCGGTCGGCTTCGGCCTGCTCACCTGCGACACCGAGCAGCAGGCCCTCGACAGGGCCGGCCTCAGCGGGAGCGCGGAGGACAAGGGCTACGAGGCGACCTCGGCCGCACTGGCCACCGCCCGCACCCTGCGTGACTTGGGAGCCGGCTGAAGAGTGCACACGCTGCGCGCCGCGATGGACGCACGCTGGCTGCGCCGACCTCGCTCGACGCACCACCGGTGCGCCTTCACTCCGTCGACTTGCCATCGCACGCCCCTCACGACGCTCGCTCGCGCGCATCCTCCAGCCACCTCCTCTACCCTGACCCCGGCCGACGAGGGCCGCTGATCCGGGAGGCGCCGTGACCGAGGTTCCCCGCACGCGTCGTGCGGCCGTGGCGGCGGTCGCGCTCGCCCTGCTGGTCCCGCTCGTCGGGGTGTCGCCCACGGCGTCGGCGGCCGTGCTGGTGACCGACCCGGTGCCCGACCGGTCCCACGCCTACGACTCCGCACGGGCCCGCGCGGTGATCGACGAGGTCGAGCTCGGCCGCTCGGTGCGCGGTCGCCCGATCGTGGCCTACCGCAAGGGCAACCCGGAGGCCCGGCACCACGTCGTGCTGCTGGGCCAGATGCACGGCGACGAGCCCGCCGGCCCGCGCACCGTGCGCGCGGTGCTCGACCGGCTCCGGGTCGACAGCGACACCGACCTGTGGCTGGTCCCGACCATGAACCCCGACGGCGCCGCGCGCGGCACCCGCACCAACGCCCGGGGCGTCGACCTCAACCGCAACTGGCCCACCAGCGGCTGGCGCGACGCCGACGGTCGGCCCGGCTCGCGCAGCTACCGCGGCCCCCGGCCCGCGTCGGAGCCCGAGACCCGGATCATGATGCGTTTCCTGCGCGCCGTGCGGCCGACGTACGTCGCCTCGGTGCACCAGCCGCTGCACGCCATCGGGCGCGACGACAAGGACCGCCGCTTCGTGCGACGGCTCGCGCGCGAGCTCGACCTCCCGGTGCGCGCCCTCTCGGTCGGCACCGGCGCCGGGCGGGTCTCGCCGACGCTGACCGGCTGGTACAACGCCACCCACCGCGGCACCGCCGTCACCGTGGAGTACGGCGCCCGCCCGGGTGCGGCGTACGTCACGCGCACCGCGCCGGTGGGGCTGCTCCGCGCCACCCGGGCCGACTGGTGAGCCGGCTGACCTCGTAGTCTGGAGGTCGGCGCCGGCACCCCCGGCGGCCACGGCGACGTACGACGACAGCCGGCGCGACCGGCGGCGGAGAACAGGCAGCGATGAAGACGTTCGAGGAGCTCTGGAGCGAGCTCGGCGAGAAGGCCCAGACGCGACCCGAGGGGTCCGGCACGGTCGCCGCCCTCGACGCGGGCGTCCACGCGATCGGCAAGAAGCTGGTCGAGGAGGCCGCGGAGTCCTGGATGGCGGCCGAGCACGAGGGCCCCGAGCGCGCGGCCGAGGAGATCAGCCAGCTGCTCTACCACGCGCAGGTGCTGATGCTCGCGAGCGGACTCACCCTCGACGACGTCTACGCCCACCTCTGAGGAGACCCGTGAACAGCCACCTCCGCGTCGCGGTCCCCAACAAGGGATCGCTCTCGCAGGCCGCCTCCGAGATGCTGCGCGAGGCCGGCTACCGCCAGCGCACCGACAGCAAGCAGCTGACCGTGCTCGACGCCGACAACGGGGTCGAGTTCTTCTACCTGCGTCCGCGCGACATCGCCCTCTACGTCGGCGAGGGCACGCTCGACGTCGGCATCACCGGCCGCGACCTGCTGCTCGACTCGGGCGCGAAGGCCGAGGAGGTCCGCCGCCTCGGCTTCGGTCGCAGCCGCTTCCGCTTCGCCGCGCGGCCGGGCACGCTGGAGTCGCTCGGCGACCTGGCCGGCAAGCGCATCGCGACCTCCTACGTCGGCGTCGTGCGCCGCCACCTCGAGGAGCACGGCCTCCAGGCCGAGGTGGTCCGGCTCGACGGTGCGGTCGAGACCAGCATCCAGCTCGGCGTGGCCGACGTCGTCGCCGACGTGGTCGAGACGGGCAGCACGCTCAAGGCCGCCGGGCTCGAGATCGCCGGCGACGTGATCCTGGAGTCCGAGGCGGTGCTGGTCACCCGCGCCGGCGGGCAGCCGCCCGGCATGGAGATCTTCACCCGCCGCATCGACGGCGTGCTCGTGGCGCGCAGCTACCTGATGATGGACTACGACATCGCGCGGGAGCACCTCGACGCCGCCGTCGCGCTCACCCCGGGCCTCGAGGGTCCGACCATCTCGCCGCTGCACCGCGAGGGCTGGGTCGCCGTGCGCGCGATGGTGCCCCGCGAGGGCGCGCAGCGGCTGATGGACGACCTCTACGCGCTCGGGGCGCGCGCCATCCTGCTCACGGACATCCATGCCTGCCGCCTCTGAGCCCGCTCCCGCCCTCCCGCACACCTGGCGGCCGTGGGGGGCGCTGCTCGCCGTGGTCGTCTTCGGCACCGGTCTCGTGGTGCTGTGCGCCTTCGTCTGGTACGGGCTGGAGCCCGACTACCGCGCCCAGTTCACGCTCTTCCAGCGAGGCACGCTGGTCGTCCTCATCCTGCTCTTCCTCGGCTGCTACCACGCGCTGGTGCGCTCGCGGGTGGTCGCGACGGAGTCGGGGCTGGTGGTGGTCAACGGCTGGCGCAGCCACCGCCTGGAGTGGTCGCAGGTGGTCGCGGTCTCGCTCGGCCGCGGCGCCCCCTGGGGCACCCTCGACCTCTCCGACGGCACCACGCTGTCGATGATCGGGATCCAGGGCAGCGACGGCGCCCGCGCCCGCCGCGCCGTCCGCCAGCTGCGTGCGGTCGTCGCCGCGCACTCGCCCCGCTGACGACGCCCCCGACCCCCACCGAAACCCACGTGCGCCGAGACGGGCGGCTGCCTAGGCTGCGCGGCATGGCCGAGGTGACCCACCGCCCCATGACCGACGCCGACGTCGACGCGCTCGTCGAGCTGCTGCGGGCCGCGGAGGCGGTCGACCGCACCGAGGAGCACTACGACGCCGACGACGTCCGCGAGGAGCTCGCCGACCCCCAGGTCGACCCGGCCACCGACTGGCTGCTCGCGGAGCGCGACGGGCGGTTGGTCGGCTTCGCCCACCTCACCCCGCGCGCCCCGGACGACGGCGTGCAGCGCCTCCACGTGGGCGGGGTGGTGCACCCCGAGCACCGGGGGCAGGGGATCGCGGGCAGCCTGGTGCCGTGGGCCGTCGCCCGCGCCCGGGCGTACGCCGCCGCGCGCGGCACCCGGCCCCTGCTGAGCGCCACGGCACCCGACGACGTGCCCCACGCCGCGGAGGTGCTCGAGGCCCACGGCCTGCACGCCCACCGGTGGACCTTCGTGATGCAGGCCGACCTCACCGGGCCGCTGCCCCCGGCCCCGCGGGTGCCCGACGGCCTCTCGCTGCACACCTGGGAGGGGCTGGACCCCGAGGAGATCCGCGCGGCGCACAACGTCGCCTTCGTCGACCACCCCGGCTTCGCGCCGTGGGACGCCGTGATGTGGCAGCAGTGGGTGACCGGCTCCCGCAACGACCGTCCCGCCATGAGCCTGCTGCTGCGCGACGCCGAGGGCGACATCGTCAGCTACGTGCAGACCCTCGAGTACACCGCCTCGGAGGCCGCGACCGGGCGGCGAGAGGCCTTCGTCGGCAAGGTCGGCACCGTGCCCGGTCACCGGCGGCAGGGCCTGGCCGGCCTGCTGCTGCGTCACGCGATGCACCGCTACCAGCAGGAGGGCTACGTCGCGGCCTCGCTCGACGTCGACTCCGAGAACCCCTCGGGCGCCAACTCCGTCTACGAGCAAGCGGGCTTCCGGGTCACCCGACGCTGGACCAACTTCGAGTCCGCCGGCTGACGGGCAGCTCCGCCCGCACCCGACCGCCGCCCGGTGCGGGTCCGACGACGAGGGTGCCGCCCACCTCGGCGGCGCGCTCCTGCATGGAGCTGAGCCCGACGCCCGGCACCCAGCGGTCCGTGGGGCTACCGTCGTCGGTGACGTCGACCCGGAGGTGGTCGCCACCGAGGGCGAGCGAGACGTCGACGTGGGTGGCGGTGCTGTGGCGGGCGGCGTTGGCGACCGCCTCCACGACGATCCGGTAGGCCGCCACCTCGACGGCCGCGGGGAGGTCGGCCACCTCGGGCCCGTGCGCCCGCACCTCCAGGGGCAGCTCCGCGGTCGCCTGCCGCACGGCGCCGACCAGCCCCAGCTCGTCGAGGGCGGGTGGTCGCATGCCGTAGACGAGGCGGCGCACGTCCTCCAGCGCGGTCTCCGCCTGACGGCGTACGTCGGCGAGCAGCGCGCCGGCGGCGTCGGGGTCGACACGCAGCAGGTTGGAGGCGGCGTCGGTGGTGAAGGCGAGGCCGGAGAGCAGCGGACCGAGGCCGTCGTGCAGGTCGCGCCGCAGCCGCAGCCGCTCGTCGCCGAGCGCGAGCACGGTCAGCTCGCGCGAGCGGCGTACCTCACCGGCCAGCGTGTGCAGCCGCACCGACTGCCCCAGCAGCGGGGCCGCGAGGGCCAGCAGCCGCTCGTCGGCCCGGGTGAGCCGGGTGTCGCCGTCGCGCAGCCCGACCTCCAGCTCCGGCAGGCCCTCGCCGAGGGGCACCCGCACGGTCACCTCGGGACGCGTGCCCGTGGTGAGGGCCGGGTCGGCCAGCACGTCCGCCCACGGCACGCCCAGCGCCCGGCGCACCGCCTCCAGGGCCTCGAGGGGCTCCTCGCCGAGCGAGCGCGTCACCAGCCCGACGGCGGCGAGCGGGTCGCGGCGCACGCCGGCCAGCTCCGCCACCGTGCCGCGCAGCACCCCCTGCACCGGGGCGTACGCCGCGGCCAGCGACGCGGCCAGGAGGGCGAGCACGGAGAGGGCCTGCCAGTCGGGCCTCGCCTCGAGCAGGGGCGCCCCGATCCCGACGAAGACCGCCAGGACGCTGAGCATCGACGCCACGTGCGCCACCACGTCGACCACCAGCACCCGGGCGTCCGCGACGTCGGGCCGGCTGACGCCGACGGCCATCGCTGGTCCGACCACGGCGAAGGGGAGGAGCGCCCACGGGGTCGGCTCGGCGTCGGCGCCGCTGACGGCGAAGGCGACCACGAGGGTCGCCAGGGTGGCGGACGCCGCGGCCAGCGCGACCCAGGTCAGCGCCCGCCTGTCACTCCCGCGCGCCCGCGACAACGACCACCCCACGTGCCCGACCAGGACGAGCAGCACCGCCAGGACCATCGCGTCGAGCTGCGCCGGCCACACCGCGGCCACCAGGCCGGCTCCGGCGACCGCGACCAGGGCGAGGACGTCGACGGGGTCCCGCGCACGGAGGCGGGGGTAGGTGAGCACCGCCAGGGGGCCGAGCACGATCCCGGCGAGCACCCCGGCGGTCCGTGCGGTGGTCCCGCCCGTCAACGCCCCCGTGACCAGGGCGGCTGCCGTGAGCACCATCGCGGCGGCGGCCACCACGGCGCGGCGCCGGGCCACGAGCGCGGCGGCCGGCACGACGAGGGAGAGCGCCAGGAGCCCGGCGACGAGCAGCGTCATCGCCCGAGGCCCTCGTCGCGGGCGCGCACGATGGCCGCGGCGCGGTCGGCGACCTCGAGCTTGGCGAAGACGGCGGTGAGGTGGTTGCTGACGGTCTTGGGGGAAAGGTGCAGCTCCGCGGCGATGGCCGAGGTGCGCCGGCCCCGGGCGAGCAGGTCGAGCACGTCCCGCTCGCGGGAGGTGAGCGTGGGGAACGGCTCGTCCTGCGCGGACGTCGCCGGCGACCCACCGTCGAGGAGCGTCAGGACGCGGGAGGCCACCGAGGGACCGAAGACCGCCTGCCCCGAGGCCACGGCCAGCACGGCGCTCCGGATCTCCTCCTGCGACGCGCCCTTGAGCAGGTAGCCGCGGGCGCCGGCGCGCATCGCGGTGAGGACGGTGGCGTCGTCGTCGTACATGGTCATCATGAGCACGGCGACGTCGGGCGCGGCGACCTGGAGGCGCCGGGTGGCCTCGACGCCGTCGACCCCCGCCATCCGCACGTCCATCAGCACCACGTCGGGGCGCAGCAGCAGCGTCTCCTTGACCGCGGTGGCGCCGTCGACCGCCTCACCGACGACCTCCATGCCGGGCAGCGTGCCGATGAGGGCGCGCAGGCCGGTGCGCACCACCGGGTGGTCGTCGACGAGCAGGATGCGCACGCTCACGGCTCCATCATCGCCACGGACCGACACCTCCGCACCCGGGAAGTCCTTCCTCCCTCCCGGGACGGAGGGGGAAGATCCGGGGAGGGTCGTCCCTGCTCCCGGGAGTCCTCGGGGCCGGAGGCTGGGCGCAACCGAGCGACCTCAGGAGGTCCACATGAGCACCAGCACCGACACCACCCCCACCGCGGGGCGCGGCACCACCACCCGGCAGCGGGTGGGCCTCGTGCTCGCCGCGCTCTACCTCCTGGTGAACCTGAGCAGCGCCTTCACGCCCACGCCCGACGGAGAGGTCGGGCCACCCTTCGCCATCCTGCTCGCCGACACCGTCCTCGCGGCGGTGGGGCTCCTCGCCGTGGTCGTCGCCTGGCGGACCGGCCGGCGCTCCGCCCAGCTCGTCCTGGCGGCGTGCGTCGTGCTCATCCTGCTCACCGCGCTCCCGGCCTTCTTCGTCCCCGTGCCGGCCTGGGTGAAGACCATGGTCGCCGTCAGCTTCCTGTGGGGCCTCGCGTCGCTCGTGCTCAGCCTCGGCGGCCCGAGGCAGGACGCCCGGTGATCGCCATCGCCACGGTGCTGCTCGCCCTCCCGCTGGGCGTGCTGTGCCGCAGCCGCCAGGTGGCACTGACGACGTACGCCGTCGCCTACCTGTGGGCCTTCACCTTCCAGACCCTCTACCTGCTGCTCGACTCGCTGGCGCGCGACGCCGGCGCGGCCTTCCGCCCCGGGGAGTTCCCGCTCTCCTACGGGCTGGTGACGCTGGCGGTCCTGGTCGTCGGCCTCGGCCTGGTCGAGGCCGGACACCGGCTCGGCACGCGCCGGCGTGGCCGCCGTGGGGTCAGCGTCCCCGCGTGACCGCGCCGCTGCTGCCGTCGACGAGGAGGTCGGCCCGCTCCCGGGTGAGCTCGTGGGCGAAGAGCCGCTCCTCGTCGGCGGCCCAGCGCTCCCAGTGCGGCGCGAAGGCGTCGCCGTCACGGGCCAGGCCGCGCTCGCGCCGGAGCTCCCGCGGCGCCTCGACCCACACCAGCAGGGTCTGCAGGTCGGCGTGGGAGGACGCACCGGCCCCGACGCCCTCGAGGACCAGCAGCGGCACCGGCTCCACGCGGTGCGTCTCGGCCCACCGGTCGGCGTGCCAGTCCCACCGGGTCCAGTGACCGGCCCGGCCCTCCGCCAGCGGGCGGAGCAGCCGCTGGTGCTGCTGGTCCGCCCACGGCAGCCCGCCCCACCCCTGGAACAGGTCGTCCATGTGCACCACGACGGCTCCCTCGACCCCCTCGACCACGGCCGCGGCGAGGGTGGTCTTGCCCGACCCCGCCGGCCCGTCGACGCACAGCAGCCGCCCCCGCCCCAGCGTCGGCCCCCGCCCCACCAGCTCCTCCACGACCTGCGCGGCGGCCGGCGTCACCGGGCGGCCCGCCCGGGGGTGCTCTTGGCCCCACAAGGCCGCGACACGCCGGGCAGCAGGGGCCACTTCGCCGAAAAACCTCGTGGACGCCGCGACCCGCGCGCGAGCGACCTCACCAGGCCAGCCCGAGGCCGCGGTACGTCGGGACGGTCGCGGTGACGCGGTCGCCCTCGACGAGGTGCACCACGTCGGTGTGCTCCATCAGCTCGCCCGACTTGGCGTGGCGGAACCACACCAGGTCGCCGATCGACAGCGCGTCGGCCGCCCGGCCGGTCAGCGGCGTCTGCACCTCGCCCGCGCCCTCCAGCCCGGTCAACGAGAGCCCCGGTGGGGCCCAGGGGAGCGGCAGTCGGTCGGGGCCGGCCGCGCCGCTGGCCACGAAGCCGCCACCCGCGACCGTGACGACGCCCGGGCCGGGACGGCGCACGACGGGCACGCCGTAGAAGACGGCCGGTCGCGGCTCGAAGGAGCGGTAGTGGTCGAAGAGCGCCGGCACGAAGAGTCCCGACCCCGCCGCGACCTCGGTGACCACCGGGTCGGCGGCGGCCTCGGCGACGTCGCCCGAGCCCCCGGCGTTCCACAGCTCCAGGTCGGTGACCTCGGCCAGCGCGGCGGCGATCTCGGCCCGGCGCTCGGCGAGCTGCTCCAGCGAGGCGGACTTGAGGCGTCGTACGACGGCCGAGCGCACCCGCGCGGTGGGCACGGCGTCGGGGACGCCGGCCACCTGACCCTCGTAGGTCATCACCCCGCGCAGGCGGAAGCCGCGGGCGAGGACCGTGCGGGCCAGCGCGACGACGTCGTCGGGGGAGCGCAGCGGCGAGCGCCGCGGGCCGACCGCCAGCGCCCCCACCCGCTCGTGGCGCCAGCCGGCGTCGACGTCGATCGCCACGCGGACGCCGCGCGGGTCGGGCACCAGGTCGAGCTGGGCGACGTCGTCGACCATCAGCGTGACGCCGTGCCGGGCGGCCTCCGAGGCGCACAGCCGTGCCAGCGCGCCCCGGTCGACGCTCGGGTAGCCGAGCAGCGCGTCGTCGGTGACGCCCTGCTCGACCAGCCACAGCGCCTCGCGCAGCGTGTAGGCGAGCACGCCGGCGAAGCCGGGACGGGCCAGCACGCGTCGCAGCACCTCGGGCACGCGGAGGCTCTTCGACGCCACGCGGATCGGCGTGCCGCCGGCCCGGCGCGTGAGGTCGGCCGCGTTGGCGTCCAGCGCCGCGACGTCGAGCACCACGAGCGGTTGGTGCGGGTCCTCCAGCCCGGCGACCGCGGCGCCGAGGCGGCGGGCGAGGTCGCGCCGCGCGGCGTCGCGCGCCGCAGGAGGACGGGCCATCAGATCCCGTGCTTCCGCAGGATCGCCTCGATCTCGTCCATGTCGTCGTCACCGGAGGCGGCGGGCTGCTGCTTCGCGGCCTTCCTGCCGGGGGCGGGGGCGGCCTGCGTCCCGGAGCCCGGGGCGGCGGGCGCGCCCCCGAGCCGGCCGCGCACCCGCTCGCCCTTGCGCACGGCCTTCTCGGCCGCCTTGCCGCGCACCCCGATGCCGCGCGCGGTCATCATCCCGGCGACGACGTAGAGCACCACCGCGAGGCCGGCCAGGGCCAGGCCCGACCAGACGACGGGGGAGAAGACCAGGCGCGCCGCCCAGCCCGCGACGTCGTCGACGATCCCGACGGCCAGCCGCAGGGTGCCCGTCAGCAGCGCGGCCAGGGGCACCAGCGTCCACGCCAGGCCCCGGATCCCGGAGGCCAGCCCGTTGCGCCGCCAGGTCAGGAAGGCCCACGCCCCCGCCACCACCGTCAGCGTGATGGCCAGCGCCGTGAGGGTCGTGTCGTCGAAGCTGCCGTCCATGCCGCCAGGGTACGGCGGGGCCGGCACGCCGCCCGTGCCGACGCTGCGAGGATGAGGGCGTGCGCACCATCCCCGACCCCGGCTTCGCGGGCGACGACGGCCGCGTCGCGCCGGCGGTGGCGGCCGCGCTCGCGGCGTACGACCACGACCCGCGCGACCGCGCGCGGGGGCTGGCCGTGCTGGCGGCGCTGCAGGAGTCGCGCGTGCTGGTGCCGGTGGTCGCCGTCGCCGGCGAGACCGAGACCGACGCCGCCGGCCTGACCCACGAGAAGACGACCGACATGGCGGCCGTGCTGCTGCGTGGGAGGGGTGGGCGCCAGGCGCTGCTCGCCTTCAGCGGGCTCGAGCGGCTCCAGGCGTGGGACCCCCAGGCGCGCCCGGTGCCGGTGTCGCTGACCGACGCCGCCCGCTCGGCGCAGCAGAACGCCGCCGACGCGCTGCTGCTCGACGTCGCCGGCCCGGTGACCTTCGTGCTGGAGGCCGAGCAGCTCCGTCCGCTGGCCGAGGGGATGCGGCTGCTGCGGCTGGCCGACGGCGGCTGGGGCTGGGCCACCACCGGAGGGGCCACCACCGGAGGGGCCACCACCTGAGGGGCCACCACCTGCGGCGATGTGCAATCCGGGCGGGCTGGCGCTAATCTGTACGGCGGACCGACCGCACCCCACGCAGCACCCAGGGGTGAGGTCCGACAAGCGGAGGCCTCCTCCCACCCGCACCGACCGCCCAGCCCAGCACCACAGGGCCGACAGGTCGTCGGGTCCGGTCCGAGCAGCACACGCGCAGGCGTGTGCCGCTCGTGCTACGAGGCTCCCGTGCGTCGCGCGGGGGCCTCTCGTCGTACCAGGGCACAAATCTCGGGTCGCGGGCGTTCCTCCGGGGTCACGGAGACAGACCATCCAGGAGGACCCATCAGCACCGAGCTCCGCATCAACGACCGGATCCGCGTCCCCGAGGTCCGGCTCGTCGGACCCAACGGCGAGACCGTCGGGATCGTCTCCACGGGCGACGCCCTGCGGCTGGCCCAGGAGGCCGACCTCGACCTCGTCGAGATCGCGCCCATGGGCAAGCCCCCGGTCTGCAAGCTCATGGACTACGGCAAGTTCAAGTACGAGAACGCCCAGAAGGCCCGCGAGGCCCGGCGCAACCAGAGCAACACCGTGATCAAGGAGATGAAGCTCCGGCCCAAGATCGACTCGCACGACTACGAGACCAAGAAGGGTCACGTCGTGCGCTTCCTGCGCCAGGGCGACAAGGTCAAGATCACGATCATGTTCCGCGGTCGCGAGCAGCACCGGCCCGAGCTGGGCTACCGGCTGCTGCAGAAGCTCGCCGAGGACGTCACCGAGCTGGGCTTCGTCGAGAGCAACCCCAAGCAGGACGGCCGCAACATGACCATGGTCATCGGCCCGCACAAGAAGAAGGCCGAGGCCAAGGCCGAGGTGAAGGCCGAGAAGGAGGTCCGCGCCGCGGCCCTGAAGGCCGAGCGCGAGGAGGAGCACGCCGAGCGCAGCGCCGGGCGCGCCGCCCCGGGGCCGAAGAAGGAGCGTCGCCGCTCCGAGAACCTCGACCCCGAGATCGAGGCCTGACCTCACCACCAGACCTGCTGCCGCCCGCCCGCCGGCGGGTGGCAGACGCACGAGAGAAGGAAACAGACATGCCGAAGAACAAGACGCACTCCGGTGCCTCCAAGCGCTTCCGCGTCACCGGTTCGGGCAAGATCCGCCGCCAGAAGGCGGGCATGCGCCACAACCTGGAGAAGAAGGCGTCCAACGTGACGCGCCGTCTCTCCGGCACCACCGAGGTCGCCAAGAGCGACGTCAAGCGGGCCAAGAAGATGCTCGGTCTCTGAGCGTCCAGCACCCACGATCCCTCCGGCCACGGCCCCACCGGGCCCGGCCAGCGCCGTACGACGAGACGGTGCACCCGAACTGACAAGGAGCACCACCACATGGCACGCGTGAAGCGGGCGGTCAACGCCCAGAAGAAGCGTCGCGTCACCCTCGAGCGGGCCTCGGGCTACCGCGGGCAGCGCTCGCGCCTGTACCGCAAGGCCAAGGAGCAGGTCACCCACTCCCTGGTCTACAGCTACAACGACCGCCGCAAGAAGAAGGGCGACTTCCGTCGTCTCTGGATCCAGCGGATCAACGCCGCGGCGCGCGCCGAGGGCCTGACCTACAACCGCTTCGTCCAGGGCCTCAAGGCCGCGGGCGTCGAGGTCGACCGCAAGATCCTGGCCGACCTGGCCGTCAACGACCCCGCCGCCTTCTCCGCGCTGGTCGCCACGGCCAAGGCCGCCCTGCCCGACGACGTCAACGCGCCGGCCCCGGTCGAGGCCTCGGCCTGAGCTCACCCGACGTGGCGAGCCTCCCCCCGCTGCTGACCACCCGCAGCGGACGCCTCAAGCAGGCGCGGAGGCTCGCCCGTCGTCGTCTCCGGACCAGCGAGGGCCTCTTCCTGGCCGAGGGCGCCAAGGCGCTCGCCGAGGCCCTGACGGTCCCGGGCAACGTCGTCGAGGTGTACGCCGACCCTGACGCCGCCGCGGCCCACGCCGACCTCCGCACGCCCGAGGTCCCCTGGCACCTGTGCGAGCCCGAGGCGGTCGCCTCGCTGGCGGGCGCGGTGACGCCCCAGGGTCTGGTGGCCGTGTGCCGCCGCCTCGACGTCCCGCTCGACGACGTGCTGGGCGCCGACGGCGACCTGGTGCTGTGCGCCGACGTCCGTGACCCCGGCACCGCCGGCACCGTGATCCGGACCGCCGACGCGGCCGGTGCCGCGGGCGTGGTGCTCGCTGGGCAGAGCGTCGACCTCTACAACGACAAGACCGTGCGGGCCACGGTGGGGAGCCTGTGGCACCTGCCGATCGCGCTGGTCGACGACCCGGCGGAGGTCGTGCGCCGGGTGCGGGAGTCGGGCCGGCTGGTGCTCGCTGCCGACGGCGCGGGGGAGACCGACCTCGTCGCCGCCGACGCGCTGCTCGACCGGCCGCACGCGTGGCTGCTCGGCAACGAGGCCTGGGGCCTGCCCGCCGACCTCGCTGGGCTGGCCGACCACCGCGTCGCCATCCCGATCCGTGGCCGCGCCGAGAGCCTCAACCTCGCCACCGCCGCCGCCGTCTGCCTCTACGCCACCGCCCGCCGCCGACCCGGCGCGTAGGTACGCCGAACCGGCGCGTGTGCACGTCGACCCGTCGGCGACCTGCACGGAACCTTCACGCGGTGATCACGCCGTCCGTGCCCGCTCGCTCCTAGCCTCGACCCATGAGCCAGGAGCAGCCGACGGTCCTCGTCGTCGAGGACGAGCCCCTGATCCACCAGGCCGTCGCCGACC
>JBQGFI010000024.1:0-23208 GCA_052040065.1 Marmoricola sp. | reverse complement strand
CCGCCTCCTGAGTGCCGACCTGCTGGGGGAGCCGCTCGACGACGACGGCGCCTCGGTCGCGCTCGCCACGACCTCACCCGCCCTCGGCACGCTGGCCGAGCACGAGGTGGGGCTGTGGGAGGCCGGGCCCGGCACCGACCTCGACACCGAGGTCGACGAGCTCTTCGTGGTGCTCTCGGGCGCCGGCGAGGTGACCTTCGCCGACGGCAGCGCCATCGCGCTGCGCCCCGGTGTGCTGGTGCGGCTGCACGCCGGCGACCGCACGACCTGGGTGGTCACCGAGCGGCTGCGCAAGCTCTACCTGGCCTGAGCCCGGGCCGGGAGCGACCGACGGCCGGACCCCGTGGAGGATCCGGCCGTCACTGGTCGGGGTGACAGGATTTGAACCTGCGGCCTCGTCGTCCCGAACGACGCGCGCTACCAAGCTGCGCCACACCCCGGAGAGCCTGGGCGAGCATACCGGCGCGGCTCGTGGGAGCCGAAATCGGGTCAGCGGGGGAGCAGCGTCAGCAGCGTCGCCTCGGGTCGGCAGCACAGCCGGACCGGGGCGTCCGGCGAGGTGCCGGCGCCGGCGGAGACGTGCAGCCACGCCGACCCGGGGTCGCCCGGACGCGAGTCGGCGGGGTGGCGGTGCAGCCCCTTGGCGCGGGCGGGCTCGAGGTCGCAGTTGGTGACCAGGGCGCCCTTGAAGGGCAGGCAGACCTGCCCGCCGTGGGTGTGGCCGGCCAGCACCAGCTCGTAGCCGTCGGCGGCGTACTGGTCGAGCACCCGCAGGTACGGCGCGTGGGTGACCCCGACGCGCAGGTCGACGTCGGCGGGGGCCGGACCCGCGACCGCGGGGAGGTCGTCGTACTCCAGGTGGGGGTCGTCGACGCCGACGAAGCCGATCGAGGTGTCGCCGACCGTCAGCCGGGCCGAGGTGTTGGTGAGGTCGAGCCAGCCGCGGCCGGTGAAGGCCTCGCGCAGCTCGCGGTGGGGCAGCTGCGGGGTGTGGGTCTGCCGGCGGCCGTCGTCGGGGAAGAGGTACCACAGCGGGTTGCGCGCGGTGGGGGCGAAGTAGTCGTTGGACCCCATCACGAAGGCGCCCGGACGGTCGAGCAGGGTGCCGAGCCCCTCGAGCACGGGCCCGACGGCGTCCTGGTGGGCGAGGTTGTCGCCGGTGTCGATCACCAGGTCGGGCTCGAGGGCGGCCAGCGAGGCCAGCCAGGCGCGCTTGCGACCCTGGGTGGGGGTCAGGTGCAGGTCGCTGAGGTGCAGCACGCGCAGCGGCCGGTGCCCGGGCGGCAGCACGGCCGCCTCCACGCGGCGCAGGACGAAGGCGCGCACCTCGACCCCCGCCGACCAGGCCAGCGTGGCGGCGCCCAGCGCCGTCGCCCCGCCGGCACCGACGGCCGCGGCGCGCAGCGCCCGGGAAACTCGCTGCGACCGCATGCGGCAAGGCTGCCACAATCGGGGGCATGAGCCTCAAGGAGCAGCTGCGCACCGACCTGACCGCCGCGATGAAGGCCCGCGACGAGCTGCGGTCCTCCACGCTGCGCATGGTGCTGACCGCGGTCACCAACGCCGAGGTCGCCGGCAAGGAGGCCAAGCAGCTCAGCGACGAGGAGGTGCTCGGCGTGCTGACCAGCGAGGCCAAGAAGCGGCGCGAGGCCGCCGAGGCCTTCGCCGACGCCGGGCGCGAGGAGTCGGCGGCCAAGGAGCAGGCCGAGGCGGCCGTGATCGCGACCTACCTGCCCGAGCAGCTGAGCCAGGCCGAGATCGAGGACCTGGTGACCCGCACCATCGACGAGCTCGGCGTGCGCGCCGACGGCCCCCGGGCGATGGGCCGGGTGATGGGCGTGCTGACCCCGCAGACCAAGGGCCGCGCCGACGGCGGCGCCGTCGCCGCGGTGGTCAAGCAGCAGCTCGCCGCCGGCTGACGGCCGCCACCCCGCGGCGTACGGACATCTCGGTCACTGGCGCGCCGATGTTGCCACTGGCGGGGCGATGTTTCGTCGCTCCAGTGGCGAAGTCACCGGCCGGCCGGTGACTTTGCCGCCGCCCGGCCGGCCTCAGCTGGTCGAGAGGGTGACGGTGGAGCCGCGGGTGAGGCTGCTGCCGGGGGCGGGGCTGGCCGAGGTGACGCGCGACTCGGCGTCGCCGCTGACGTAGACCTGGAAGCCTCGCCCGGCGAGCAGCTCCACGGCGCGGTCGGCGCGCATGCCCTCGACGTCGTCGACGGGCACCTCGATGGGGGCGTCGCCGGGGGTGGGGCTCTGGAAGGTCTCGTAGGGCAGCTCGCCGGAGACGGCACGCATGGCCTCGGCCCACATCGGACCGGCCAGGGTGGAGCCCGAGGCGGTGCCGATGCCGGTGCCGCCGACGACCTGGCCGTTGAGGGTGACCCAGTTGCCGTTCTGGTCGGCGCCGGCCACCATCGCGGCCGTCGCCATCGTCGGGGTGTAGCCGTTGAACCACACCGCCATCTGGCTGTTGATGGTGCCGGTCTTGCCGGCGGCCGGCTTGTCGAGCGCCAGCGCCGAGCCGAAGCCGCCGTTGATGACGCCCTCGAGGATCGAGTTGACCTCGTCGGCGGTCGACTGGCGGATCACCTGCCGGCACTGCGCGGGGTAGTCCTTGAAGACCTTGCCCTCGCTGTTGAGGATCTCGGTCACCGGGCGGGGCTCGCAGAACTGGCCGCGCGCCGCGAAGGTGGCGTAGGCGCCGGCCATCTCCAGCGGACTGGTGTCGGCGACGCCGAGGGTGAAGGACGGCACCCGCTCGCGGCCCGGGTCGGTGAGCTCGACGCCCATCGCCTTGGCCAGGGCGTAGGGCTCGCACAGCCCGGTCTCGCGCTCGAGCTGGGCGAAGAAGGTGTTGACCGACTCGCGGGTGCCGGTGATGAGGTTCTTGCGGCCGCTGGTGGTGCTGTTGCCGACGCTCCAGGTGTCGGTGCTGGGGTAGTTGCCGGTGCAGTCGGCGAAGTCGCCCATCGGGAAGTCCATCTGCTCGGGCGAGCGGAAGGCCGTCGAGGGCGAGATGCCCTGCTCGAGGGCGGCGGCCAGCACGAAGACCTTGAAGGTCGACCCGGCCTGGAAGCCGTTGGCGTCGCCGTACTTGCTGTTGACCGTGTAGTTGAGGAAGGTCTCGCCGGCCTCCTTCTCGCGGCCCATCGGGCGTGACTGCGAGATCGCCCGCACCTCGCCGGTGCCGGGCTCGACCATGGCCAGGCCGCCGATGGCCTGGTCGGTGGGGTCGACGGCGTTGCGCGTGGCGGTGTCGGCGGCGCGCTGGAAGTCCTGGTCGATGGTGGTGCGGATCAGCAGGCCGCCCTCGTTGAGCAGCTGCGCGCGGTCCTGCACGGTCTCGCCGAGCGCGGGGTCCGCGAGCAGGTAGCGGCGCACGTAGTCGCAGAAGAACGGCGCCTCGGAGCTGAGGCAGCCGTTGCGCGACGGGGTGACCTGCAGGCCGAGGCGGCGTCCGGAGACCAGGTCGGCCCGCTCCTGGGAGACCACGCCGAGCTCGGCCATCCGGTTGACCACGACGTTGCGGCGGGCCTCGGCGCGCTCGGGGTAGGTGGTGGGGTCGAAGCCGACGGGGTTCTTCACCAGCCCGGCCCGGGTCGCGGCCTGCCGCAGATTGAGCTCGCTGGCGTCGACGGAGAAGTAGTGCCGCGAGGCCGCCTGGATGCCGTAGGCGCCGTCGCCGAAGTAGGCCAGGTTGAGGTAGCGCTCGAGGATCCAGTTCTTGGAGTAGTTCTTCTCGAAGGCGATCGCGTGGCGCAGCTCCTGCAGCTTGCGCTGGTAGGTGTTGGCCGTCGCCGCGGCGCGCTCCTCCTCGGTCTGCGCCTGGGTGACCAGGGTCATCTTCGCCATCTGCTGGGTGATCGAGGAGCCGCCCTGCGTGGAGTTGCCGGCCTGGTTGTTGACGAAGGCCCGCAGGGTGCCGCGCAGGTCGAGGGCGCCGTGCTCGTAGAAGCGGTAGTCCTCGATGGCCACGATCGCCCGGCGCATCACGGGCGCCACGTCGCCCAGGGGGATGTTGACCCTGTTCTCGTCGTAGAAGGTCGCGAGCCAGTTGCCCTCGCTGTCGACGACGCGCGAGCGCTGCGCGAGCGGCTCGGCCTCGAGCTCCTCGGGGAGGTTCTCCAGGGAGCCCGCGGTCGCCTTGGCGCCGTAGCCGAGGGCGCCGACGACGGGGACGGCGAGCCCCGCGACCAGCACCCCGAGCACCGCCGAGACCACGACGATGACGCCGAGGTGCGAGAGGACGGAGCCGAAGGAGACATGGGAACGGCGTCGCGACATAGCACAACCTTACGAGTGGGGTGAAGAAACCCGCCGAGCGGCGCGACCGATCTAGTCCATATTGACTATGCGAAGTTGGACCCTCTGTGTCTGTTTCGATCCTCTCCGCCTCTTTAGTCTGATTCCTGGGTCGATAAGCGGACGTATGGGGCGGCCGTGACCCGGGACTCTGACCTTGGAGGGGATCATGTCCTGGAACGAGATGTGGGCCAACGCGGCTCTCTGCCAGACCACCAAGCCCGACGAGCTCGTCGTGCGCGGTGCCGAGCAGCACAAGGCCAAGGTCGTGTGCGGCGCGTGCCCGGTGCGGGCCGAGTGCCTGGCCGAGGCGCTGGACAACGAGATCGAGTGGGGCGTGTGGGGCGGCCTCACCGAGCGCGAGCGCCGGGCACTGCTCCGCAAGCGGCCCAACGTCACCTCGTGGCGCTCGCTGCTCGAGACCGCCAAGGCCGAGCACGAGCGCCAGGTCGCGACCCCCGAGGTCGTCGTCTCCGCCTGACGCGTGCCCGCCGTGGCCAGGGCGAGTGGGGAAGCTCAGCCCTGGGCCGCGAGCAGGTCGCCGACGTGGCGCAGGCCCTCGAGGTCGTGCACGTCGGTCGACAGCGCCGGCAGCACGGCGGTCGGGACGTCGGGGTGGCTCGCCGCGAAGCGTCCGGTCAGCCGGCGCTCCCGCGCCACGAGCGTGACCCGGTCGGCGTGCAGCCGCAGCAGGCCGGCGGTCAGCGCGTCGCCCTCGTCGCGCAGCCGCTCCGCCGCGGCCGTCGCGGCGCCGGCCGTGAGCGTCTCGACGGGCGCCTCGCTCGCCCGGTTGACCACCAGACCCGCGAGCGGCATCTCCTCGGCCCGCAGCCGCTCGACGAAGTACGCCGCCTCGCGCAGGGCGTCGGGCTCGGGCGCCGCGACGACGACGAACGCCGTGCGCGGGTCCTGGAGCAGCTCGTAGGTGCGCTGCGCCCGTGCCCGGAAGCCGCCGAAGAGGGTGTCGAAGGCGGCGACGAAGGCCTTGACGTCCTGCAGCACCTGCGCGCCGATGATCTTGGTGACCGCGCCGGTCACCAGACCCACGCCCGCCGTCATGAAGCGAGCCGGTCCCCGGGCAGGGGCCAGCAGCAGCCGCATGAAGCGACCGTCGAGGAAGCTGGAGAGCCGTTCGGGGGCGTCGAGGAAGTCCAGGGCACTGCGCGAGGGCGGCGTGTCGACCACGATCAGGTCGTAGCGGCCGGTGCGCCGGGCCTCGGCGTCGAGCTGCCCCAGCTTCTCCATCGCCATGTACTCCTGGGTCCCGGCGAAGGAGCTCGAGACCGCGACGTAGAACGGGTTGGCCAGGATCTGCGCCGCCTTCTCCGGGCTCGCCTGGCTCTGCACCACCTCGTCGAAGGTGCGCTTCATGTCGAGCATCATCGCGTCGAGCGCGCCGTCGCCCTCGACGCCGGCCACGGGGCGCGGGGTGTTGTCGAGCCGCTCGATCCCCAGCGACTGCGCCAGCCGGCGCGCCGGGTCGATGGTGAGCACGCAGACCTTGCGGCCGCGCTCGGCCGCGCGCAGCGCCAGCGCGGCGGAGGTGGTGGTCTTGCCGACGCCTCCGGAGCCGCAGCACACGAGCACGTGCCGGTCGGGGTCGTCGAGCAGGGCGTCGACGTCGAGCACCGCGGCGGTCCGGTGCCCCGCCACGAGCGGCCCGACGCGCGCGACCGCGCGGGTGTGCCTCATCCGAGCCCCTCCTCGCAGAGCCGCTCGGCGAGCTCGTAGAGCCCGCCCATGTCGACGCCGCCCGGGAGCAGCGGCAGCTCGACCACCGGGACGCCGAGGTCGGCGACGACGGCGCGCTGCTCGTCCTCGAGCCGGCGCCGCTCCGCGTGGTGGCGTCCCTCCTCGAGCAGGCCGTCGACCAGCTCCGTGGTCGGCTCGACCCCGGCGGTGGCGAGACCCGCGGCCAGGGCGTCGCGATCGGCGGACCCGGCGGCCAGCGCCTCACGGTCGGCGGCGTCGAGGTCCTGGGGGCGCAGCAGGTTGACCACCACCGCCCCCACGGGGAGCCCGATCGCGCGCAGCTCGGCGATGCCGTCGCCGGTCTCCTGCACGGGCATCTCCTCGAGCACCGTGACCAGGTGGATCGCCGTGCGGGGCGAGTGCAGCAGCGTCGAGACCACCTCGGCCTGGCCCTTCACCGGCCCGACCTTGGCCAGCCCCGCGAGCTCCTCGTTGACGTTGAGGAACTGGGCGATGCGCCCGGTCGGTGGCGCGTCGAGCACGATCGCGTCGTAGTGCCGGGCGCCCTTGTTGCGGCGGTTGCGGTTGGCGGCCTCGTAGACCTTGCCGGTGAGCAGCACGTCGCGCACCCCGGGGGCGATCGTGGTGGCGAACTCGACGACGCCGAAGCGGTCGAGCGCCTTGCCGGCGCGACCGAGCCGGTAGTACATGTCGAGGTACTCCAGCAGCGCGGACTCCGGGTCGATGGCCAGGGCGTAGACCTCGCCGGCGCCCGCCTGCGCGCGCACGAGCAGCCGCTCCTCGTAGGGCAGCGGCGCCACGTCGAAGAGCTGGGCGATGCCCTGCCGGCCCTCGACCTCGCAGAGCAGCACGCTCCGTCCACCTGACGCGAGGGCGAGCGCGAGCGCCGCGGCGACCGTCGACTTGCCGGTGCCGCCCTTGCCGGTGACGACGTGCAGCTGCACGTCGGGGAAGAGCGTGGCCGGCATGGAGGGGAGCGTACGACCCACTCACGGAACCCGCCGCGGGAGTGTCGGTTTGCCACATTGTCGGCCGCTGCGGGCGTTCCTAGTGTGCCAAGCGGCCGCCCGCGACCGCCGGGCCCGAGAGAGGAACACGATGACCAGGGCTCGCCGCTCCGACGGCCCCGTGATCGACATCCACTGCCACCGCGAGTGCGCCCCCGCCGCGGACTTCATGCAGGAGGCTGCGCTGGCCGCCGGCAAGGTGTCGCTGGGCCACGGCAACCCCACGACGCAGGCGGTCAACCGCCGGCAGCTCGAGCACATCCGTCCCAAGATGGACCAGCTCGAGGTGCGACTGGCCGACATGGACGCGATGGGCGTCGACGTGCAGGCCGTCGCGCTGGCCGTCTACCAGTACTACTACTGGGCCGACGCCGGCACCGGCGCGAAGGTCGCCCGGATGACCAACGAGGAGCTCGTCGAGGCCACGGCGCCGTACGGCGACCGCTTCGTACCGCTCGGCACGGTGCCGCTGCAGGACACCGAGGCGGCGGTGCAGGAGCTGCGCTACCTGGTCACCGAGCTCGGCATGCGAGGCATCGAGATCGGCACCCACGTCGAGGGCGAGGAGATCGCCGGCGAGCGGCTCGACCCCTTCTGGGCCGAGGTCGAGCGGCTCGGCGCCGTGGTCGTGGTGCACACGCAGGGCACCACGCACGCCCAGCGGCTGCAGGGCCACAACTTCGTCAACATCCTGGGTCACGCCTACGAGGCCACCGTCGCCACCGCGCACCTGATCTTCAGCGGCGTCATGGAGCGCTACCCGGCGCTGAAGGTCGTGGTCGTGCACGGCGGCGGCTACCTCCCGGCGTACGCCGGCCGCATCGACCACGGCTGGCGGGCCCGCGAGGACGTGAGCGAGGGGGTGCGCGAGCTGCCGGGCAACTACCTGCGCAGGTTCTTCTTCGACACGATGGTCTTCGAGCCCGACCAGCTGCGCTTCCTGGTGGAGCGGTACGGCGCGGAGCACGTGCTGCTCGGCACGGACTACCCCTACGACATGGGCGACGAGGACCCGCTCGCGCTGATCGCGAGCACCCCCGGGCTCACCCAGGACCAGGTCGACCTGATCGCGGGTGGCAACGCCGCCCGGCTGCTGGGGCTGGCATGAGCGCGGCGGGGGAGACCCGGCTGCAGACCGACGGCATCGGGCTGGCGGTCGTCGGCTGCGGCACGGTCGGCCGGATCCGCGCCGTCCTGGCGCGCGAGCACCCGGGCGTGCGCTGGCTCGGCCTGTGCGACGTCGACGAGGCCACGCTCAAGCAGCTCGCCGACGACACCGACGCCGACCACGCGACCACCGACCTCGACGAGCTGCTGGCGCGCCCCGAGGTCACGGCCGTGATCATCGCGACCGACGAGCGCGAGCACGTCGACCCGATCCTGAAGTCGGTCGCCCTCGGGGTGCCGCTCTTCATCGAGAAGCCGCTCGCCACCGACCCGGTCGACTCGGCGCGCGTGCTCGCCGCGATCGAGGAGGCCGGCGTCGACGCGGTGATCGGCTACACCCAGCGCTTCCGGCGACGCTTCCTCACCGTCAAGCAGCGGCTGCGCGACGGTCAGGTCGGCGAGGTCACCACGGTGGTCACCCGCGCCCTGATGAACCGGATGGTGCCCGAGGCGACGCTGCGCAAGGTCCCGCCCGGCGAGACCGACAACCTCACCCCGATGGTCGTCTCCGGCACCCACAGCCTCGACATGTGCCTGTGGCTGATGGAGGGCAAGGAGCCGGTCGAGGTCTACGCCCGCAGCACCGACAAGGCGCTGGGCGAGCTCGGCACCAAGGACGCCACGCTCGGCGTCTTCACGATGGACGACGGCACCATCTGGTCGATGAGCATCAGCTGGGCACTCCCGCAGGTGTGGCCCGGCGCGGTCTACGGCCTCGAGATCGGCATCGTCGGCACCCAGGGCGTCATCGACATCGCGGACACCCACCGCGACGTGATCGTCGCCTCCGAGCACGGGCAGCCCGCGGGCTACAACAGCCGGGGCTTCGCGCCCGGCTCCACCCGCAACGTCGACTTCGTCGGCAGCTATCCACCCGGCGACCTCTCCGACGGCGTGCTGTGGGGACCGATGCGCGAGGAGACCACGACCTGGTTCAACCGCCTCACCACCGGAGCCCGGACGCCGCACGCCACCGCCGCGGAGGGGCACCGCAACCTGCTGCTGACCATGGCGATGGACCTCTCGGCCAGCCGCGGCACCCCCGTCTCCCTGCCCGTGACCCCCGAGGAGCTCCTCGCGGGACTGCGAGAGGACCCCCGATGAGCCCCTCGACCGACCCCCTCAACCTCGGCACCACCGGCACGCCGTACGTCAACGCTCCTCGCGAGCCGCTCAGCGTCGGAGTCATCGGCACCGGCTGGTGCGGCGGCATCCGGGCCGTGGCCTGCGCCCGCAGCGCGCTCGTCGGCGACCTCCACCTTGCCGAGGTCGACGGCCCGCGGCTGGAGGAGATGACCCGGCTGACGCAGCCGGCGTCGTCCACGACGCGGTGGGAGGACGTCGTGGAGAACCCCGACGTCGACGCCGTGCTGGTGAGCTCGACGCCCGAGCAGCTGCACCACCCGATGGCCCGGGCCGCGCTCGACGCCGGCAAGCACGTGCTGCTGGAGAAGCCGATCGCGCTGACCCTCGACGAGGCCGACGACCTGATCGCGACCGCCGAGGCGCGCGGGGTCAAGCTCACCATCGGCTACTCCCAGCGCTTCAACGCCAAGCAGTCGCTGGTGAAGCGGTCGATCGAGCGGGGGGAGCTCGGGCAGGTCAGCAGCATCCTGGTCAGCCGCCACATCACGCGCTCGCTGGGCGCCAAGATCAGCGGTCGCACCAAGCTGTCGCCGGCCGCGATGGAGGCGACCCACGACCTCGACTTCGCCTTCTGGTGCCTGGAGCCGCGGCGTCCGGTGCGGGTCTACTCGCAGAACGCCTGGGGCGTGCGCGCCGACACCCTCGGCGTGCCCGACACCCAGTACGTCGTGGTCACCATGGACGACGGCACCGTCGTGGTCATCGGTGCGGGCATGTCGCTGCCACCCGGCTACCCGCACCAGTCGACCACCTGGATCGAGGTCCTGGGCACCGACGGCGCCGTGATCGTCGACGCCAGCCACCGCGACGTCGTGCTCAACACCGTCGAGCACGGCGTGCACTTCCCGCTCTCCACGATGCCGGGGGAGTACGTCGACCACGCCTACGCCGGTCCGATGGAGCGCGAGACCACGCACTTCCTCGAGGCCGTCGCGTACGACCGACCCGTCATGGTCGACCCGCGGGCCGCTCGGACCGTGATGGAGGTCTACCTGGCCGCCGACCTCTCGGCCGAGACGCACGAGGTCGTCGACCTCCCGCTCACCCCCGACCAGGTCGGGCTGGCCCTCTCCGAGCTCTACGTCGACCGGTCCTGATGCCCGAGGAGTGGTGGCCCGAGCTCGCTCCGGTCGTCGGGCCGAGCAGCGCGGCGAAGCCGGCGTACCGAACCGTCGACGTGCACACCCACCTCTCGGTGCCCTCGGCGGCCGCGCTCGCGGCGCCGTACCTCCGGCCCGAGCTCGAGCCCCGCGCGATGTACTCCTCGGCCGAGACGCTGCGCTACCTCAAGGACTACCGCAACAGCCCGGGGCAGCGGGCGGCCTTCGAGACCGTCGAGCAGCGGCTCGCCGACATGGACCTGCAGGGCGTCGACACGCAGGTGCTCGCGGTCCCGCCGACCGAGTACTTCTACTGGCTCCCCGAGGACGAGGCCCGGCGGGCCAGCCGGCTGCAGCACGAGCGGTTCGCCGAGGTCGTCGCCGCCCATCCGACCCGCTTCGCCGCCGTCGCCAACCTGCCGATGGGTCACCCCCGGCTCGCGGTCGAGGTGATGCGGGAGGCGCGCGAGCAGTACGGCTTCCGGGGCTTCGAGGTCAGCGCCGACGTGGTCGGCCTCGAGCTCGACGACCCGCGCTACGACGTGGTCTGGGACGCCGCGGCCGAGCTCGGCATGACGGCGATCCTGCACCCGCAGGGCTTCACCCACGGCGAGCGCTTCAGCGACTACTACCTCGTCAACGTCATGTGCATGCCGCTCGCCTCGACGCTGGCGGTGACGCGGATGATCCTGGGCGGCGTGTGGCGACGTCACCCCGACCTGTCGATGGTGGTGGTGCACGGCGGGGGCTACCTGCCCTTCTACTCCGCGCGCACCGACCACGCCTTCCACCACCGGCCCGAGCTGCGGCACCACATCGACCGGCCGCCCTCGGAGTACCTGCGGCTGCTGCACTTCGACACCAACGTCTTCGACCCGGCGATGGTCCGCCACCTGGTCGACACCTTCGGGGCGGACCACGTCCTGATGGGCACCGACTACCCCTTCGACATGGGCACGGTCGACCCGGTGGGCTTCCTGGCCGGTGCCGGCCTCTCCCCGGCGGAGGCTGCCCAGGTGCTCGGGGGCAACGCCGCGCGGCTGCTGGGGCTCTGAGGTGGCCCGCCACGACCTCGAGGCGCTGGTCGGCTTCGCGGCCTCGTTGCTGGAGGCGCACGACGTGCCGCCTGACGACGCCGAGGTGACGGCGCGGCGCCTGGTCGAGGCCGACGCCCGTGGGCGCGACGGCCACGGGCTGATCCGGCTGGCGCCCTACCTCCAGCGGATCCGCGCAGGCGGCCTCAACGTGCGGCCACAGGTGCAGGTGCGCTCCGAGCGAGCCTCCAGCGCGCAGGTCGACGGCGACAACGGGCTCGGCCAGGTGGTGGTCACCCGGGCCACCGACCTGGCGATCGCCAAGGCCCGGGAGACCGGCGTCGGGGTGGTCGGCACCGTGCGCTCCAACCACGCGGGCGCGGCGGGCGTCTACGCACTCCGGGCCGCGGAGGCGGGGGTGGTCGGGATCTACTTCGCCGTCGCCAGCGCCAACGGGATGCCCCCGTGGGGCGGGCGCAACCCGCTGCTCGGCACCAACCCGCTCGCGATCGCCGTGCCGAGCGCGGGCACCCCCTTCCTCCTCGACATCGCCTCCACCGCCACCTCCCACGGCACCATCAAGACGCTGCGGGCGGCCGGGCGCGAGATGCCCGAGGGCTGGGTCGTCGGGCACGACGGGCAGCCGATCACCGACCCCAAGCGAGCCCACGAGGGCCACCTGCTGCCCATGGGCGGCCACAAGGGCGCCGGCCTCACCATCGCCATCGGACTCCTGGCCGGCGTCCTCAACGGCGCCGCCTTCGGCTCCGCGGTCGTCGACCACCGCGTCGACGCGACCACGCACACCAACACCGGTCAGCTGGTCGTCGCCCTGGCCGCCGACGTCTTCCGCCCGCTCGCCGACGCGCTGGGGGGCGTCGAGGCCGCACTGGCCGAGCTGCGCGCGAGCGACGGGCCCGGGGCCCCGCCGCTGCGGCTGCCGGGCGACCGGGCCGCCGAGCGGTGGGAGCGGTCGCTGCACCAGGGCGTCGAGCTGCCCGACCACGTCCGGGACGCGCTGGCGCCCGAGGCCGCGCGCAGTGGCGTCCCGCTGCCCGCCTGATCCATCCACCACGAAGGAGACGACCCATGCGACTGGTGACCTACGACGACCCCTCGGGGCCGGGGGAGCGCCTCGGCGTGCTCAACACCGCCGGGGAGGTGGTCGACCTCGGGCCCGGACCGATGCAGCAGCTCGTCGCCGACTGGCACCGACGCAGCGACGAGGTCGCCACGGCAGCCCGTCAGGGTGCCGGTCGGCCGCTCGCCGAGCACCGGCTGCGAGCGCCGATCCGTCCGCGCAACAACGTGATGTGCGTTGGCAAGAACTCCGCCGAGCACGCCCGGGAGTTCGCCGGCAGCGGCTTCGACGCCTCGGCGCAGCAGGCGGTGCCGGACTTCCCGGTGATCTTCACCAAGGCGCTCTCCTCGCTCACCGACCCCGACGCGGAGGTGGCCGTCAGCGCCGATGCGACCGGGACCAGCGACTACGAGGGTGAGCTGGGCGTGGTGCTCGACGCCGACGGCGGCGTCTTCGGCTACACGATCGTCAACGACCTCACCGTGCGGGAGGTCCAGCGCCGGCACGTGCAGTTCTTCCTGGGCAAGAGCGCCCCGGGCTACTGCCCCGTGGGCCCGGTGCTGCTCACCGCCGACGAGGTCGCGGACCCCACGCGGCTGCGGGTGGTCACCACCGTCAACGGCGAGGTGCGCCAGGACGCCCCCGTGGCCGACCTGATCTTCGACATCCCCACGCTGCTCGCGACGATCGGCGGGGCGGTGGCCACCGATCCGGGCGACGTGATCGCGACCGGGACGCCCGCGGGGGTCGGGATCGGCTTCGACCCCCCGCGCTACCTCGCCCCCGGCGACGTCGTGGAGGTCACCATCGACCCCATCGGCACCCTGCGCACCACCTGCACCTGACCCACACGGCGATCCGCCCCGGATGCAGGCATCCGGGGCGGATCAGGGTCTCAGCTGACGGCCAGGGCGCCGATGTCCTCGAAGGTCTTGAAGACGTTGGCCTTGGTCAGCGCGACCTCGGGGTCGGAGACGTCGCGGGGGAAGGGCAGCTGCAGCGCGATGTCGTCCATCAGCCGGCCGCCCTTGGCGAAGACCAGGATCCGGTTGGACAGCTCGACGGCCTCGCCCACGTCGTGGGTGACGAAGACGACGGTCTTGCCGGTCTCGTTCCACATCTGGTGCAGCTCGGCGCGCAGGGTGCGGGCCGTGATGGCGTCGAGGTGGCTGAAGGGCTCGTCCATGAAGAGCACGTCGGGCTCGGTGCTGAAGGCCCGCGCGATGCCGACCCGCTGCTGCATGCCGCCGGAGAGCTCGCCCGGGAACTTCGAGGCCTTGTCGCCCAGCTGCACCATGTCGAGGTACTTCTGGCACCGCGCCCGGGTCGCCTCCGACCGGTCCTCCTGCACGAAGAGCAGGTTGTCCATCACGGTGCGCCACGGCAGCAGCCGGGCGGCCTGGAAGACGTAGCCCTTCTTGGCCGGGCGGCCGTCCTGGGTGATCGTCACCCGGCCGTTGGTCGGCACCTCGATGTCGCTGAGGATGTTGAGCAGCGTCGACTTGCCGCAGCCCGAGGCGCCGACGATCGAGACGAACGTGTGTCCGCTGATCTCGAGGTTGACGTCCTTGAGGGCGACGACCTTGTCGTCACCGAAGCCGAACTCCTTGTGCAGGCGGTCGACGATGATCTCAGCCATGGTGGGGCCTCTCTGTGGGGTGGGGACGCTCGCCCTCGTCGCGCTCGGACGGAGGACCTTGGGTGACCTGCGTGATGCTCTCCAGGGCCGCGGAGGTGGTGCTGGACCCCGCGGCCACGGCGCCGACCGCGGCCGGGGCCGGGGTCTGGAAGCTCTCCTCGACGACCTCGCCGGAGTCCAGCCTCGGGCGCCAGCGGAAGATCCGCTCGGAGAGCTTGTCGAAGAGGTACTTCTCGAAGAACAGCGCGAAGACCACGAAGAGCAGCGCGTAGCCGACCACGCCGTACGCGCGGTGCGCGTCGTACCAGAACTTGATCGTCCAGCCGGCGCCGTCCTGGCCGCCGAAGACCTCGGCCACGACCAGGCCCTTCCAGCCCAGCGCGAAGGCGTAGCGCCCGGCGGCGAACATGAAGGGCATCAACGAGGGGATCAGCACGTGGCGGATGGTCCGGTTGCGGGGCACCCCGAAGGCCCGGGCCATGTCGTAGAGCTCGCTCGGGGCGTTGCGCACTCCCTCGCGGACGTTGATGATCACGAACGGCACACCGGTGAGCACCACGACGACCGTCGGGCCGAGGTTGCCGAAGCCGAAGGCCAGGCTGCAGAAGAGCGCCCAGGCCAGGTTGGGCATCGCCAGGATGGCGACCACCCAGTCGTTGAAGAAGGCGTCGCACTTGCGCGAGAGCCCCATGCCCAGGCCGATCACGGTGCCGATGAGCATCGCGAAGACCATGCCGATGGCGAGGCGCTGGAGCGAGATCGCGAAGGTCTCGTAGACGTTGCGCGGGGCCAGGGTGTCGCCACGCAGCTCGTCGAGCATGAAGCCGAGGACCTGGCCCGGGGTGGGCAGCACGTCGACCGCGAAGGGCCAGACGGCCTGCACCGCCTCGATGGTGAAGTACCAGATGACCAGCACCACCAGCGGGAAGGTCAGCCGGCCCGCCACGGGGCCGGTCAGCCTCCGGCGCAGCCGGCTCGGGCGCCTCGGCGGCGTCGGGGCGCTCCGCTGCTGCGGAGCCTCGGTCACGGCGGTCACTTGACGCCTCCGATCGTGGTGCGCCAGGCGAAGGCGCGGCGCTCGATCTGCTCGAGCACCACCTTCTCCAGGAAGAGGGCGAGGACGTAGAAGGCGAGGATCCAGGTGAGGAACTCGTCGAGCGCGAAGAGCTGGCTGGCGGTGCGCATCTCGAAGCCGATCCCGCTGGAGGAGGAGAAGACCTCGGTCAGCACCGTCACCTTCCAGGCGATGGAGAAGCCGAAGCGGATGCCGGTGAACATGAAGGGCCCGAGGTGGGGCAGCACGATCTGCCGGTTGCGCTTGACCACGCCGACGTCGAAGGCCTTGGCCATGTCGATGAGGTCCTTGGGGATCGACTTGATCCCCTCGGCGACGTTGACCGTGATGATCGCGAAGGTCGTCAGCACGATGGCCAGCAGCGGTCCCTGCTCGCGGTTGCCGAAGATGATCGCGGTGATCAGCGCCCAGATGAGGCCCGGGGTGGTGACCCCGATGGTGACCGCGTCACGGAAGAAGCCGTTGAGGAAGCGGTGCTGCATCAGGATGCCGACCACCATCCCGACCAGGAAGGCGATGGTGAAGCCGATCCCGATCCGGGTCAGCGTGGTCGCGAAGGCGTCAGGCACCTTGCCGGTGCCCCACAGCTCGCCGAAGGTGGTGAAGACCTGGATGGGCCCGGGCAGCAGGTTCTCGTCCAGCAGCCTGCCCGAGGCGAGCTGCCACGTGCCCAGGAAGAAGACGTATCCCAGGATCCGCCAGGTCCAGCGGTCGACGCGGTCCTTGCGCCTGGCCTTGCGTGCCTCCTCCTCGGCGGTCGACTGGGTGGTGTCGTCGGTGGGGGGTGGTGCCACGGCTGTCGCCACGGTCCCTCCTCGGGGTTCGGTCGGGATCGGACGGTCGGTCAGGCGGGCGGCTCGACGGCCTCGAAGCGAGGCGTCGGCGCATCGTCGGCGAGGTAGTTGACGTTCTCGGGGTCCAGGTCCTTCATCAGGTCCCACACCTGCGTCTCGACGCCGATCCAGTCCTCGTCGAGGTAGACGCTGTCGACGAACCAGTCGCGGTCGCCCTCGGTGATGAAGTCGGTGATGTAGTCGATGTCCTCCTGCGACTCCACCGAGAAGTGCTGCGGGTACTTCTCGACCGTCTCGGGCTTCTGCTCCTGCCACATGTCGATACCGGTCTGCCACAGCTGCAGGAACTTGGCCGCGAGCTCGGGGTTCGCGTCGTACCACTCCTCGGTGGCCACGAAGTTGTTGCCGAGGATGTGCTTCTCGCCGTCGTCGGTCGGGGCGAAGTCGTTGTAGAGCTGGAAGGGCAGCTTGCCGTCGTACATCAGCTCGATCTCGCCCTTGCGCATCTGCGGGACGGCGGCCTCGGGGATGATCGCCGCCGCCTCGCAGTCGCCGCGCAGCAGGTTGGTCGGGTTCACGAAGTGGTCGTTGACCTGCAGCTTGAAGTCGCCGCCGTTGACCCGGTAGTCCAGCCCGTGCAGCTCCATCGCCGCGATGGCCCAGAAGGTGGAGTTGGAGGTGGGGCCGGAGACGCAGATCCGTGAGCCCTCGGGGATGTCGGCCAGGGTCTCGTAGTCGTCGCCCGCGCGCTTGTACATCGGCACGCGCAGGTAGTTGTACTTGCCGAAGGTGACCGTCTTGATGCCGGTCTCCTCCTCCAGCACGGGAGTCTCCTGCGTCGACATCGACACGATGTCGCCGTGGCCGCCGGCGAAGTAGGTGAACTCGTCCCAGGTGGTGCTGGTCTCGATGGTGACGCCGTTCGCCTCCTCCCACTCCTCGATGACGCCGGCGTCGTCCATCAGGTCCCAGACGGGGTCGGGCGCGAAGGCGAAGCGGATGACGTCGCCGTCCGCGGCACTCGCCTCGCCGCCACCACCGGTCACGGCGGCGCAGCCGCTCGCCGCCACCGCCAGGCCGAGCCCTGCTACTGCCACCAGGCGCTTGTGCTTCTTCACGGTCCTCCGCCTCTCTGGGTACGGGCTGGATGCCTGTGACCCCGGTCACCCATTCATCAGCAGGAGGCGACCGGTCGCACTGTCGGGTCGCGTGAATTTGGGTACGGCGCCATGCCGGAGCCCGTGACGTCCTCCCACGGGTGACATGAGCCGTCACCGGCAGCCCGCGAGATTCGCGGCACACGACACTGCCCCGCCCGGGCGAGCGGCATTGACTGGCGACCCACCAGTGCCCGCGCGCCGGCGCCGGCCCTCGTCGTACGAGAGGACCCACCGTGAGACTCGGCTACTTCTCCATGCCGCTGCACCCGCTCGGCCGCACCTGGCAGGACACCCTGCGCGAGGACCGCGAGGCGGTGCTCCTGGCCGACCAGCTCGGCTTCCACGACGCCTTCATCGGCGAGCACCTCACCGACGTGCACGAGAACATCACCAACAGCCTGGTCTTCCTGGCGACGCTGATCCAGGAGACCTCGCAGATCCGGCTGGGGACCGGCACGACCAACCTCTCCCAGCAGCACCCGGTGCTGGTGGCGGCCAACTCGGCGATGTTCGACCACCTCAGCGACGGCCGCTTCATCCTCGGCGTCTCGCCGGGGGCCCTGGCCACCGACGCCGAGGCGCTCGGGCTGCTCGACGAGGACCGCAACGCGATCTTCGCCGAGGCGGTCGACGTGATCACCGCCATCTGGGAGGGCGAGCCGCCCTACGACATCACCTCGCCGGGAGGCCGCTTCACCGTCTCGACGGCGCGCTCGATGGACCTCGACCTCGGGGTCGGCGTGCTGCCCAAGCCGCTGCAGCAGCCGCGGCCCGAGATCGTCGGCACCGTCGTGGCCCCCTTCTCCAAGGGTGTCGTCGCCATGGGCAGCAAGGACTTCCACCCGCTCTCGGCCAACTTCCTGCTGCCGCAGTGGGTCGCCACGCACTGGCCCAAGTACGTCGAGGGCAAGGAGTCCGTGGGCGCCGTCGCCGACCCGGCCGACTGGCGCATCGCGCGCACCGTCTTCGTCGCCGACGACGCGGAGACGGCGCGGCGCTACGCCGTCGACGACCCCGACAGCCCCTACCGCTTCTACTACGGCCAGATGCTGAAGAAGATGCGCAAGCTCGGCCGGCTGGCCCTCTTCAAGACCCACCGCGACCAGCCCGACGAGGAGATCACCCTCGAGGGGGTGCTGGAGTCGCTCGTCGTGCACGGCACGCCGGCCCAGGTGGCCGAGCAGCTGCTCGACCTCCGCGAGCAGGTGGGACCCTTCGGAGAGCTGGTGTACGCCGGCCTCGACTGGGTCGACCCGGCCCTGGCGCGACGGTCGATGGAGCTGATGGCCACCAAGGTGGTGCCGGAGATGGAGGCAGCGGGTGCGTGAGCCGGACGACGGCGCCTCGCGGACGGACCTCGTCGGGGAGGACCGGCTGCCGCCCCTCCCCGACGAGCAGCTGACGCCGGAGCAGGCCGCCGCGGTGGCCGCCGTGCGGGCCGGGCCCCGCGGCGAGCTCGCCGGCAACTGGGTGCCGCTGCTGCGCTCGCCGGAGCTGATGACGCGGCTGCAGCGGCTGGGGGAGTACCTCCGCTTCGAGAAGCTGCTCGACGACGACCTGCTCGAGCTGGTGATCCTCCTGGTCGCCCGGCACTGGGACAACGACTTCGAGTGGTGGTTCCACCACCCGATCGCCTTGCGGGTCGGGCTCCCGGAGGAGGTCGTCGACGCCGTCGGCCGCGGTCGCCGTGCCGAGCAGGGCCGCCCCGAGGTGCACGCGGTGTGGACGCTGGTCGAGGAGCTGCAGCGCACCCGCCGGGTCTCCGACCCGGTGTGGCAGCACGCGGTGCAGCTGCTCGGCGAGCCGAAGGTGGTCGAGGTGGTCGGCACCTGCGGCTACTACACGACGCTCGCGATGACCATGAACGCCGCGCAGACGCCGGCCCCGGACGGCCCGCGACTCCCGGAGCGCGCGTGACCACGCTGCTGCTGCTGCACCCGCTGGGCAGCGACGGAGGCTTCTGGGCCGAGGTGGCGCCGGCCCTCGGTCGACCCACCTCGGCCCCCGACCTGCCCGGCCACGGCGCGGCGCCGCCTCCCGCCACCGCGACGCTCGCGGCGTACACCGACGTGGCGCTGGCCCGGGCGGGCGAGCTCGACGGCCCTGTCGTGGCGGTCGGCATCTCGCTGGGAGGACTCGTCGCGCAGGACCTGCAGCGCCGGGAGCCGGGTCTGCTCGCCGGGCTGGTGCTGGTCGACACGGTGGCCCACTACGTCCCGCCGCTGCTCGACACCTGGCCCGAGCGTGCCCGCACCGCCCGCGAGCAGGGCCTCGAGCCCCTCGCCGACGCGATGGCGGCGATGTGGTTCTCGCCGGACTTCCGCACGCGCCGTCCCGAGGTGGTGCACGAGGTGCGCGAGACCTTCCTGGAGATGTCGCCGGAGGGCTACGCGCGGACCTGCGAGGCGCTGCACGGCGCCGACGTGCGCGGGGTGCTGTCGCCCGGGCTCCCGACCCTCGTCGTGTGCGGCGACGCCGACGCGCCGCCCTTCGTGGCCGCGGCCCCGGGGCTGGCCGCGGAGGCCGGCGGCGAGCCGGCCTGGCTCCGCGGAGCCCAGCACGCCTCGGTGCTCGAGCGGCCGCTGGACTTCGTCCGGCTCGTGCACGACTTCCTGGAGCGCCACTCCCTCTGACGCGGCGCTCAGCCGGGCTGCCGCTGGCCCCCGAGCAGGCGGACCAGGCGCACGGCGACCTGCAGCTCGGTGCGGCGCTCCTGCAGGCTGCGGCCCAGGATCGACTCGGCGCGGTGCAGCCGGTTGCGCACGGTGTGCTCGTGCAGGGCGAGGTGCTCGGCCGCCGAGACGTGGGAGCCGAAGCGGAAGGAGGCCTCGAGGGTGTCGCGCAGGCGGCTGGCCTCGGCGGTGTCGGCCGCGAGCTCGCCGAGCTCGGACTCCACGAACGTGCGGGCGAGGTCGTCGTCCTGGAGCAGCAGGATCTCCAGCCCGGCGTCGGCGTAGCGCACCACGGGCGGGGTCCCGGTGGCGTCCTGCGCCCGCCAGGCCTCACGGATGCGGTCGGCGTCCTTGGCCTGCGCGATGCTCCTGCGGAAGCCCGCGGTGGCGGTGCCGGGGTTGCTCACCGTGGCGACCACGCCCACGCGCTCGAGGTGCGCCACCAGCGCGTCGAGGTGGGCCGGGCACCAGGGCTCGATCCGGGCCAGCCAGATCACCGTGCTGGTGAGGCTGACGGGGTAGACCAGGGTCTGGTAGGCGCCGCACGAGCGGCGCACGCCCTCGGCCAGCCGGTCGGCGGTGCCCTCCGCGACGTGCGGGAGGAGGACGGCCACGTGGTGGTGCTCCAGCGGGTAGGCCAGGATCGCGATGTCGGTCGCCGAGAGCCGCTCGTCGTGACCCTGCAGGACGTCCTGCGCGAGCTTGCGCCGGACGTGGGCGCGCGAGCGGTTGAGCGCCTCGAAGTCGCGCGTGTAGGTCTCGGCGACGCGCGAGGCGACGTGGTCCTGGTAGCCGAGCAGCACCTCGGTGAGTCGTCGCAGCGCCGCGAAGGACTCCTGAGCGGTCAGGCCCTCGCGGACGGCGTACGCGTCGAGCGCGGCGGTCCACAGGTGCCACTGCACGTAGAAGCTGACCCGGTAGGAGCGCTGCATCGACTTCTGGGGGATCCGGAGCCGCGCCTGGACGGTGGCGAAGTAGAGCACGTCGTCGAGCACGACCTCGTCGGTGGCCGAGGTGCCGGCGATGACGTCGCGCAGCGCGTAGGCGTTCTGCGTCACGCTCGCGCGCAGCCGCTCGACGAAGGCGTCGTCACCCTGCTGCCCGGTGAACACGACGTCGGCGCACGAGGCGATCACGGCGTCGATCAGCTGCTCGACGTCGATCTCCTCGGCCACCGCGACCAGGGCGGCGGGTCGCTCGGCCTCGCCGCCGAAGAGCGGCAGGGGCGGGAGCGTGGGGGCCGGCGGGTCCGGGTCGGCCGGTGCGGACAGGGACGACGCGTCGTCACCGGCTCCGTGCGTCTGCATGGCACTGACTCCACTCATCGACTGCAACCGTTTGCAGACTAGCGTCTCAGACGGTCTCCAGGCGCCCGCTCAACGCCGACCGGGTGATCGCGTCGAACGCGGCGACGTTGGCCGTCATCTCCTGCTCGGTCACGGGATAGGGCTCCCCGCCCGCGGCCGCCCGGGCGAAGGCCTCCAGGTTGGCCCGCACGGTGCGGTGCGGCGCGAAGAACTCCGTGACGGGCTCCTCGCCGCGCAGCGTCGTCAGCACGTCCCAGCCCTGCGGGTCCTCGGGGTGGCGGCGGTCGCGGATCTCCACCCACCCCTCCGAGCCGTACAGGCCGACCCGACCGACGAAGGGGGTGGCCAGCACGGCGGTGATGAGGGCGGTCTGCCCCTTCTCGAAGCCCAGCGTGACGGTGAGCGTGTCGCCGTTGGCGAAGGTCGTGGCCTGGGTCGAGAGCCGGGCCAGCACCTCGACCGGCCGGCCGAGCATCGCGATCGCCAGGTCGACGAGGTGGATGCCGGTGGCCGACAGCGGGCCGACCGGCGCCTCGGTCCCGGAGAGGCGCCAGTTGCCCGGGTCGAGGTCGAGGAACTTGTCCTGGCTGAAGTTGCCCTCGAAGACGAGGGGCGTGCCGAGGACGCCGTCGCGCAGCTGCTCGCGCAGCCGCTGCACGGCGGGCTCGAAGCGCCGCTCGTGACCGACGCCGAGCTGCACGCCGGCGCGCCGCACGGCGGCGAGCGCGGTCTCGGCCTCGGCGACGGTGGTCGTGAGCGGCTTCTCGCAGAAGACGTGCTTGCCGGCCCGGGCCGCGGCGACGATCTGCTCGCAGTGGAAGCGGTGCGGCGTGCAGATCACGACCGCGTCGACCGAGGGGTCGCCCAGGGCGTCGTCGATCGACGACGCCGTGGGGACGTCGACGGCGTCGCGGGCCGCCTCGGAGGCGTCCACCCCGAGCGTCACGGACAGGTCGGTGCTGTCGGCGAGGTCGGCGAGGACCTTGCGTCCCCACCACCCCAGGCCCACCACGGCTGCGTTGATCACGCGTCGGAGTCTCCGCGCCTGCAGCACCGCGGGGCGCTGGCGGTGGGCGTGAAGATCGCGTCGCCGGTTGCCGGATTCCGTGAGCCGTCCGGGGGTCGGCGCCGCGCGCACTCACCCCGGACGCGCGGGGCGCAGACGCGTCACGCCGACCGACACCCGGCTCGGTGAAAGTTCACGCCTTGTGACAGTCCCCTGCCGCCCGCGATGTTCTTTCATCGAGTCATGAAGCAGGCCGTCGGCACCCCCTTGTCCGTGGTCCCGTCCGTCGTGAGCGACGTCGACCCCGTGCGCTTCCGCCACGTCGTCGGGCACCTGGCCAGTGGCGTGACGGTGCTGACCACGGCGTACCGCGGTCGTCCGCACGGCATGACCGCGAGCTCGGTGACCTCGCTGTCGATGGACCCGCCGATGATGCTCGCCTGCATCAACCGCTCGGTGCCGACCTGTGACGCCGTGGCTCGTGCCGGCCGCTACGTCGTCACCGTGCTCAGCGACACCCAGGGCGAGCGGGCCCACCAGTTCGCGACCGCGGCGCCCGACAAGTTCCGCGACGTCGAGGTGCGCGAGGGCGAGGGCGGCATGCCGCTCATCGTCGACGCGCTGGCCAACATCGAGTGCGAGGTGGTCGAGCAGGTCGTCGGCGGCACCCACACCGTCTTCCTCGGCCGGGTGGTCTCGGCGACCGCGGGGGCCGGCCAGCCGCTGACCTACTACCGCGGCGGCTTCGGACGCTTCGAGTTCGCCCGCGACGACGAGGTCTACCGCCAGGCGCGCCAGCTGGTGCTCACCCGGGTCTTCGCCGCCGACGACGTCATCGCCGTCGGGGAGCTCGCGCTCGCGCTGGGGGTGCAGGAGTCGGCGGCCTTCTACGCGCTGACCCGGCTGGCCGGCGACGGGCTGGTGGGTCGCGACCCCGAGCGCGGGCACGTGGTCGCGCCCTTCGACGTCAGCACCTCCGACCAGACCTTCGACGCCCGTCTGG
>JBQGFI010000023.1:0-8463 GCA_052040065.1 Marmoricola sp. | reverse complement strand
CGGCCGGGTCAGCGGGGCCCGGCGCGCACCAGCAGGGCCGTGGCCACGGCCGCCACGCCCTCGCCCCGCCCGGTCAGGCCGAGGCCGTCGGTCGTGGTCGCCGTCAGCGAGACGGCGATGCCGTGCCGCTGCGCCACGGCGGCCTGCGCCTCCTCGCGGCGGGCGCCGAAGCGGGGGCGGTTGCCGACCAGCTGGCAGGCGACGTTGCCGACCTCCCAGCCCGCCGCGCGGACCCGGCGCAGCGCCTCCGCGAGGAGGTCGTGCCCCGAGGCGCCTGCCCAGCGGGGGTCGTCGGTGCCGACGTTGCTGCCGAGGTCGCCTAGGCCGGCGGCCGAGTAGAGCGCGTCGCAGATGGCGTGCAGCACCACGTCGCCGTCGGAGTGGCCCTCCGGACCGACCTGCTCCTCGGGCCAGTCGAGCCCGGCCATCCGCATGGGGCGCCCGGCGACGAGCCGGTGCACGTCGGTGCCGATGCCGACGCGGAAGGGGACGGCGACCGGGACGGTGGGGTCGGGGTCCATGGGGAGGATCATGCCCGCCCACGCGGCCCGGTGCGCCACGATGGGGGGGTGGGCACCGACCAGCAGGCTCCCGACGACCTCGCGAGCGACGTACGCCGCGTCGCGCCGCGGTGGCTGCTGGCGTGCTGCGGCGTGGTGGCGGCGCTGGCCGGGGTGGCGCTGAGCCAGGCGACCACGTGGGCGCTGCGGGCCGACCTCTCCCCGGTCGAGGCGGTGGCGGCGCGGGTGCGCGACCTGACCCCCGGGCCCGTCGTCGAGACCGCCCTCGGGGTGCTGGGCGGTGCCGGCAAGCCGGTGCTGCTGGCCGGCACCCTGCTGGTCGTGCTCGGGGTCTGTGCGTACGCCGCCAGCCTGCTGCGACGCCGGCCGCTCGCCGCCGACCTGGTCTTCCTGGCCCTGGCCACCCTCGGGTTCCTCGCCGTGGTCACCGACCCGGCGCCGGCGGCCGCCTCGGCGCTGGCCGTGCTGGTCGGCCTCGTGACCTGGGTGGTGGTGCTGCGCCTCCTCACCGGCCCGGTGCTCGACGACCCCCCGGCCGACGGCCACGACCGACGGCGCTTCCTGGTGCGGCTCGGCGTCGTCGTGGCCGGGGTGGGGGTGCTGACCCTGGCCGGGCGGCTGGCGGGTGGCGCCCGGCGCGGCGTCGAGTCCGCGCGGCGCCTGCTGCGCCTGCCCGTGACCGGCGGCGTCGTCCCCGGCGGCGCCGACCTCCGGATGGAGGGGCTCGCGCCGTGGCGCACGCCCACCGACGACTTCTACCTCATCCACACGGCGCTGGCGGCTCCCTCCATCCGGCCCGTCGAGTGGCGGCTGCGGATCCACGGCCTGGTGGAGCGCGAGCTGACGCTGACCTACGCCGACCTCCTCGAGCGCGAGCTCACCGAGGCCTGGGTCACGCTGACCTGCGTCTCCAACGAGGTGGGGGGTGACCTCATCGGCAACGCCTGGTGGTCCGGCGTCCCGGTGCGCGAGCTGCTCGCCGAGGCCGGCGTCGCCCCGGAGGCCGACGCCGTGCTGCAGACCTCGGAGGACGGGTGGACCTGCGGCACCCCGCTCTCGGCCCTCACCGACGGTCGCGACGCGCTGCTGGCGGTGGCGATGAACGGGCGACCGCTGCCGGTCGACCACGGCTTCCCCGTGCGCATGGTGGTGCCGGGCCTCTACGGCTACGTGTCGGCGACCAAGTGGCTGGTCGACCTGGAGGTCTCGCGCTTCGAGGACTTCAGCGCCTACTGGACCGAGCGCGGCTGGGGCGAGCGCGGCCCGGTCAAGACCCAGTCGCGCGTCGACGTCCCGCGGGCGGGCGCCAACCTCCCCGCCGGCGCCGTGACGGTGGCCGGCGTCGCCTGGGCGCAGGGCACGGGCGTGCGCGGCGTCGAGGTGCAGGTCGACGGCGGTCCGTGGCGACCGGCCGTGCTCGGCGTGGTCCCCTCGGTCGACACCTGGGTGCAGTGGTCGCTGCGGGTCGACCTCGGGCCCGGGGAGCACCGGGTGGTCTGCCGGGCCACCGACGCCACCGACTACACCCAGACCGCCACGCGCACCGACGTGATCCCCGACGGGGCCACGGGCTGGCACGAGGTCACCTTCAACGTCGACTGACCCCGCTCGCCGTCAGCCAGGTCGCGTCAGCCCGCCCGGCGGTGCGAGGGCAGCGGGTGGGCGGCGTCGTGCACGACGTAGACGGTGCCGTGCGACCTGGTGAGCCAGGCGCGCTCGAACTGGCCGCGGTCGTAGGTGCGGCGCACCGAGCCGTTGCCGGGCGCGGCCGGGTCGTTGACCACGACGTCGCCGTCGCGGGTGAAGCCGCTGATCACCACGAGGTGACCGGCGGTGCTGCGGATGGGGGCGCCGGCCAGCTGGCCGGGGCCGAAGGAGATCGACGCCGCCAGGGGGATGCCGGCCGCCACGAAGCGCTCGGCGTCACGCAGCGAGGCGAGCCGGGTCACGAAGGCGTTGCCGGCGAGACGGCCGGCGTACGCCGTGTTGAAGGCCCAGTTGCCGGCGCCCCGGTAGCCGTAGTCGTAGACCGACCGGGCGAGGTGCGGGACCACGCGGTCGGGGGAGGACCCGGAGACCCAGGCGTAGGAGCGGCGGGAGGGGAGCCGGCCGTAGGTCCCGAGGATCATCGCCAGCGACGTGGGCGAGCACCACGCCTGGCCGCCGCCGCCGTACTGCGGGTAGCGGCCGCGGTGCACCATCTGGGAGTACGCCGGCACCGGCAGCGTGCGGGCGCCGTACAGCGGCTTGCTGGTCGCGGGCACCGGCCCCAGCCGGCTCGCCACGGCCTGCACGGAGGTCAGGGCGGGGGTGCTGGTGCGACCCACCTCGCGGTGCAGCACGACGCGCAGCTGGTAGCGGCGCAGCGTGACCCCCGGGCGGGCGCGGACCACGTCGGTGGCCGTGCTGGCGATCGCGTCGGCCTGGGTGCCGGCCGAGGTGCGCCGGAAGACCGCGTCGTTGGTCGACCAGCGACCCAGTGTCTTCCACGAGCTGGTGCCGCCGGAGGACTGCACCCGCGCCGCGACCTGCACGTAGGTGCCGGCCGGCGTCACGGCCTGCCACGACGGGACCAGCTCGGAGAAGCCGTGGCCGGGGGAGGACCAGGCCGAGGTCCAGCGCGCGTACTGCCAGCGCTTGCCGGCGTAGGACCGGGTGCCCACGGGGGTCTTCAGGCGCAGGGCGCCGGCCGAGATCCGCACGCCCTCGCCGGTGCCGGTGCGCAGCTGGGCGGTGGTCGTGAGCTGGCGGAAGGTGTGCGCGGTGGCGGGGGTGGCGGCCACGGGGGCGACGTCCGCGGGGGCGGGGGTGGTGCTGGGCCCGGTGGCGCTGCTCAGCAGCGTGACGCCCAGGGTGAGCACCACGGCGGTCGTAGCACAGCGGAGGGGGAGGAGGCGGCGCGACATGCCGGTCACAGTAGTTCTCATCCGTCACACGCGCACCACATTGGACAAATCGGATCACCTCGGTCGCTGCTCCGCGGGTGCCGCCGGGCGAGCCCGGGTGCACCTCCCTAGGATTGGCAGGTGGCACTCCGGCTCTACGACACCGCGACCCGTGCGGTCCGCGACTTCGCCCCCCGCGTGGAGGGGCGCGCGTCCGTCTACGTCTGCGGCCTGACCGTGCAGTCCGAGCCGCACGTCGGGCACGTCCGCTCCGCCGTCTCCTTCGACGTGCTGCGCCGATGGCTCCTGGCCAGCGGCCTCGAGGTCGACTTCGTGCGCAACGTGACCGACATCGACGACAAGATCCTCACCAAGGCGGCCGAGCAGGGCCGGCCCTGGTACAACCTCGCCTACGACGTCAAGCGCGCGCTCGACGAGGTGTACGCCGCGCTGCGGGTGCTGCCGCCGACCTACGAGCCGCTCGCCACCGGCCACGTGCCCGAGATGCTCGAGCTGATCGGCGAGCTCGTCGAGCGCGGCCACGCGTACGCCGCACCCGACGGCTCCGGCGACGTCTACTTCGACGTGCGCTCCTGGCCCGCCTACGGCGAGCTGACCCGGCAGGCGGTCGACGACATGGAGGGCGCGCCCGACGCCGACCCCCGCGGCAAGCGCGACCCGCGTGACTTCGCCCTGTGGAAGGGCCACAAGGACGGCGAGCCGCTGACCGCCTCCTGGCCCAGCCCCTGGGGTCGCGGCCGACCGGGCTGGCACATCGAGTGCTCGGCGATGGCCGGCAAGTACCTCGGGCCCGCCTTCGACGTGCACGGCGGCGGCGTCGACCTGCGCTTCCCCCACCACGAGAACGAGCAGGCCCAGAGCCGGGCCGCCGGCCGCGACTTCGCGGCGTACTGGATGCACAACGCGTGGATCACCACGGCCGGCGAGAAGATGAGCAAGTCGCTGGGCAACTCCCTGCTCGTGCCGGCGGTGCTGGAGCGGGTCCGCGGCGTCGAGCTGCGCTACTACATGGTCGCGAGCCACTACCGCTCGACGGTGGAGTTCAGCTTCGAGGCGCTCGAGGAGGCCGCAGCGGCGTACCGCCGGGTGGAGGGCTTCCTGGAGCGCGCCCCGGGGGAGCCCGGGGAGCCGGTGGCGCTGCCGCCGGCCTTCGTCGCCGCGATGGACGACGACCTCGGCACGCCGGCGGCCGTCGCCGTGCTGCACGACGTCGTGCGCGCGGGCAACCGCGCGCTCGCCTCCGGCGAGCCCGCCGACGAGCAGGCCGGACAGGTGCGCGCCATGCTCGACGTGCTCGGGCTGGTGCCGCCCGCGCGATCCGGCGGCGGCGACCTGCGCGGGGTCGTCGACGCCCTCGTGCAGGGCCTGCTGGAGCAGCGGGCGCAGGCGCGCGCCGCCAAGGACTTCGCCACCGCCGACGCCCTCCGCGACCGCATCAAGGCGGCGGGCATCGAGGTCGAGGACACCCCCCACGGACCCGTCTGGAGCGTGACCGACTGATGGCCGGCAACAGCAAGCGTCGCGGAGCCACCCGCTCCTCCTCCAAGGGCAACCCCACGGCGGGGTCCGGTGGTCGTCGCCGCAAGGGCCTGGAGGGCAAGGGTCCGACGCCCAAGGCGACGGACCGGCCCTACCACCAGGCGCACAAGGCCAAGAAGCGCTCCGACCAGCAGTCGCCGCGGCCCAAGCGCCCGTCGCGGGGCGGTGACGCCGAGTGGATCGCCGGGCGCAACAGCGTCGTCGAGGCGCTGCGTGCCGGCGTCCCCGTCACGGCCGTCTACGTCGCGGAGGGCGCCGAGCGCGACGGCAGGCTGCGCGAGATCTTCGCCTCGACCGCGGAGTCCGGCACCTCGCTGCTCGAGGTGTCGCGCAGCGAGCTCGACCGGCTCACCAGCGGCGCCGTGCACCAGGGCGTCGGGGCGCGCGTCCCGGCCTACGAGTACGCCCATCCCGACGACCTGCTCGACGCCGCGGCGGCCAGCGGGGAGCCCCCGCTCGTGGTCGCGCTCGACTCCGTCACCGACCCGCGCAACCTCGGTGCCGTGGTGCGCTCGGCCGCCGGCTTCGGCGCCCACGGCGTGGTCGTGACCGAGCGTCGGGCGGCGGGCATGACGGCCTCGGCCTGGAAGACCTCGGCCGGCGCGGCGGCGCGGCTGCCCGTCGCGCAGGCGACCAACCTGGTGCGGCAGCTCAAGGCCTTCCAGGAGGCCGGCTGCATGGTGGTCGGGCTGGCGGCCGACGGCGACGTCGACCTCCCCGACCTCGACCTCGCGACGGGCCCGCTCGTGCTCGTGGTCGGCGCCGAGGGCGGCGGTCTGTCGCGGCTGGTGGCCGAGACCTGCGACCAGCTGGTCTCGATCCCGATGTCGGCCCGCCTGGAGTCGCTCAACGCCGGGGTGGCCGCCGGCGTGGCGCTCTACGAGATCGCCCGCAAGCGTGCCGCCCGCGCCTGAGTCGTCCGCTCCGACGGGGGCGAGCCCCCGGCGGTCGCGGCGCCGGATCGGGGCGGCGGTGCTGGTCGTCCTGGTCTGGGCGGTCGTCGCCGTGCCCGTCGCGCTGTGGTCGCTGACCGAGCGCGAGACCGAGACCGTGGTCGCCGGTCACGACGCCGCCGCCGTCCCGACGCTCGACGGCTGGGTCACCCTCGAGATGGGCCCCTACCTGCCCGACCTCCGGCTCCCGTCGAGCAGTGCCGTGGGGGTCGACGTGCGGCTGGGCAAGACGACGGCCGACAGCGCCCGCGAGCTCGCCGACCGCTACGCCTCGATCGCGGCGCACCCCGACGCGGAGCAGCGACGCGTCGAGGGCGTGGTGCGCGAGCACGTGCGGACCTCGCTGGTGCACGGCGCGCTGGCCGGGGCGGTGCTGCCAGCACTGTGGGTGCTGGTGGGTCGGGCGCGCCGGCTCGAGCTGGCGGTCGCTGCCACGCGGCCGCCGCGCACGCGCCGGGGGTGGGTGGTCTACGTGCTGGTCGTGGCGCTGCTGGTGCTCGCCATCCCGTTCCCGTGGCGCGACCACGCCCCGCGGGTGCAGGACGACACCTGGATCGGCCTCTCCGACGCCTACCCCGACCTCCAGGTCCCGCTCGAGCTGGCCGACTGGCAGGTGCAGGGCGGCATGTTCACCCAGGGCACCCGCAGGCTGCTCGAGAGCGCGCTCGACACCTACGACCGCAGCACCGTCTTCTACGACGAGCTGGTCGGCAGCGTCGAGGAGGTCGCCGGCGACTTCCGCACGCCGGAGGACGGCGACACCGTCGTGGTGCTGGTCAGCGACCGTCACGACAACATCGGCATGGACCAGGTGGTCCGGGCCGCGGGCGACGCCGCGGGTGCCACGGCGGTCATCACGGCCGGCGACGACACCTCGACCGGGGAGGAGTGGGAGGCCTTCAGCCTCGACTCGCTCGACACCGCGTTCGAGGGCTACGACCACCGCCTCAACATCGCGGGCAACCACGACCACGGCGACTTCGTGAGCGACTACCTGGCCGATCGCGGCTGGACCCACCTCGACGGCGAGCCCGTCGACCTCGACGGCGTGCGCGTCACCGGCGTCGACGACCCCCGGTCCAGCGGTCTCGGCACCTGGCGCGACGAGTCCGGGCTCAGCTTCGGCGAGGTCGAGGAGGCCATCGCCGACGACGTCTGCACCCGCGACGAGGAGGGGGAGCGGATCAACCTGCTGGTCGTGCACGACGCCAACCTCGGCCGCACGGCGCTGGCACGGGGCTGCGCCGACCTCGTCGTCGCCGGCCACCTGCACGCCCAGGTCGGTCCCGACGCCGTGGTGGGGGAGAACGGCGAGGTCGGCTACACCTACACCAACGGCACCACGGGCGGCGCGGCGTACGCCATCGCGCTGGGCAGCAAGCTGCGGCGCAGCGCGCAGTTCACCCTGCTCACCTTCCGCGACGGCCGTCCGGCGGGCGTGCAGCCCGTCGACGTCGACACCCGCGGCCGGATCACGGTGCAGGACTACGTCGAGCTCGACCTCGACGACCCCACCGAGGAGCAGCTGGAGCAGCCCACCGCGACCCCGGAGCCGCCGCAGCCCGAGGACGCCGCCGACGACGAGCCGGCACTGCCGTAGCCCCGGGCCTGACCCCGGCCGTGGCCCCGGGCGGCCGAGGACCGGCGTCGTACGGTGGTGAGGTGGGAGCCACACGGTCGGGGCGGCTCGCCGGCACGCTGGCGGCGGGCTCGCTGCTCGCCGCCTGCAGCACGCCGCTGGAGCCCGAGGCCGCGCCCACGCCCCCCGAGCCGACCCGGTCGGTGTACGCCGGTGAGGAGCGGCTCGTCACCGAGTCGCGGCCGCCGCCGTGGGTGACCCAGCGCACCCGCCCCACCCCCTCGCCCACGCCGACCCCCGACCGGCCCGAGCCGCGGACGTCGTTCGTCACCATCCCGGCGCTGGGGCTGCGCGACGTCCCCGTGGAGCGCTACCGCGGCACCCCCGACGACGCCCCCGGCACCGCGATCCAGGACACCGGCGTGATGGCGTCGCCGCGCGGCTCCGGCGGTCTGGTCGGCCCCGGGGTGGTCGGCAACTACCTGGTCACCGGCCACCGGACCTCGCACGGCGCGCCGCTCGCCGACCTCCCCGCCCTCGACCGTGGCGACCGCGTGCGCGTGCGCAGCGGCGAGCAGGTCTTCGTCTACCGGGTCACCGGCACCCGCATCACCTCCTTCCGCTCGCCGCGCTCGCTGCGGGAGCAGTCGGCGGCCGTCCCCGGGCGCCCCGGCGTGGAGCCGCGGCGACCGATGCTCACGCTGTCGACCTGCCGGACCCCGGAGGACCGTGCTGAGGGCAACTACTGGTCGGACGAGTTCGGCAACCCGGAGAACCGCATCGACAAGATCGCGGTGCTGGAGACGGTGCGTCCGGCCCGCTCGTAGGCCTCTACGATTGGCCCCGCGCTCCGCGGGGCGCGCGCCGGTGTAGCTCAGTTGGTAGAGCGCCTCACTTGTAATGAGGATGTCGCGGGTTCGACTCCTGTCACCGGCTCGGGGCGCACGGATGCGACGAGATGCCCG
>JBQGFI010000022.1:0-1753 GCA_052040065.1 Marmoricola sp. | reverse complement strand
GAGGTCACGGTCGGCACCTCGAGGGCCCGCGCGACGCTCGCCAGCAGGTCGGACCACACGAAGGTCGCGGCGTGCCCGAGGTGGGTGACGTCGTAGGGCGTGATGCCGCAGGTGTAGATCCGGGCCGTCCCGGCCAGTGGCAGCGGCTCGCCGTCGAGCACGAGGTGGGCCGCACGCGCACCGGGCGGGTGCCACGGGTAGCGGGCCGGGGTGCGCGGATCGGGTCCGGAGGAGGGAGTCGTCGCGGCCATGGACCCGATCATGCCCGACGCCGACGAGCGTGAATTTTCGGTGGACATTCGTTCACAGGCTCACCCGTCTGGTTGAATGACCGGCGGCTGGTCTCTCATCCGAGACCACTCCCGGGCCTCGGGGCACGGGATCCTGGATCGGGGGGTGAAGGGACCATGGGGTGGACTACGACGTGGGCACGTGGATGTGCTCCTTCTGCGGCGAGAACGGTTCGAGCGAACGACGACTGGCCGGTGGCCTCGGCGCAATGATCTGCGTGCCGTGCGTGGAGCGCTTCCACGCACTGGTCGCACCACCGGCGGCTCCCCCGGAGTCGTCGGAGCCGCCGTGGCAGGCGATGTCGAACGCCGAGCTCCTCGGCCAGCTCCCGAAGATCATGCGCACCTCCGACCAGGTCGACCGCTTCGCCGCGGAGTGGGTCTCGCAGATCCGCGACCGCGGCGAGTCCTGGACCGCGATCGGCCAGGCGCTCGGCGTCACGCGCCAGGCCGCGTGGGAGCGGTTCTCCAAGCGGATCTCGAGCAACGCCGCGGGGTGAGGGGCTGCGGCGCGAGCCGCCTAGACTCGTCCCGTGCCCCCTGACGCCCGACCGCAGGTCCGCCGCCACCTGATCGACCCGGCCGCGCCCCGGCGTACGCCGTCCGCGGGCGCAGCCGAGCGCAGCCTCACCCGTGTCCAGCGCTGGGTCATGTCGGCGCTCGCGGTCACCACCATCGCCCACTTCGCCGGCGGGCTGGTCCTGGCCGCCGCCTTCCTCGACGACCCCCGCCCGGGCGCGCGGGTCGGGCTCTGCCTGCTCGCGGGGGTCAGCGGCGTGATGGGCGTGGCCGCCGGCCTCGCCATCCACCGTCGCCCGGTGCTGTCGCCGTGGCTCCTGCTCGGGCTCGCGCCCACCGCGGTCGGCCTCTGGCTGGTGCTGGGCTGAGCGCCGGTCTCAGATCTTCGACTGGATGCCGGCGAGCAGCTGGCGGGCCATGACGATCCGCTGGACCTGGTTGGTGCCCTCGTAGATCTGGGTGATCTTGGCGTCGCGCATCATCCGCTCGACGGGGTAGTCGCGGGTGTAGCCGTAGCCACCCAGGACCTGCACCGCGTTGGTGGTGACCTCCATCGCGACGTCGGAGGCGAAGCACTTCGCGGCGGCACCGAAGAAGGTGAGGTCGTCGTCGCCGCGCTCGGACCGGCCGGCGGCGGCGTAGGTGATCTGGCGGGCGGCCTCGACCTTCATGCCCATGTCGGCGAGCATGAACTGCAGGCCCTGGAACTCGGCAATGTTCTTGCCGAACTGCTGGCGCTCCTGGGCGTAGTCGAGCGCGTAGTCGAGTGCACCCTGGGCGACGCCGACGGCCTGGGCCGCGATGGTGACGCGGGTGTGGTCGAGCGTGCGCATCGCGATCGAGAAGCCCTCGCCGACCTCGCCGATGCGACGGCTGTCGGGGATCCGGACGTGGTCGAGGTAGACCTCCTTGGTGGGGCTGCCCTTGATGCCGAGCTTCTTCTC
>JBQGFI010000021.1:0-13500 GCA_052040065.1 Marmoricola sp. | reverse complement strand
CGTCGGAGCGTCGGTCGTGACCGTGACCGGGCAGGTCCCAGCCGACGACGTGGTGGGTGACCCCCAGTGCGGGCGCCACCTCGCCCCACAGCGTCGCGACCGAGGTGCCCAGCGAGGGACCGAGCACGAGCAGCGGCAGACCCTCGCGACCGGCGAGCTGGGTGCCGGTCAGCGTCGGGGTCGCCGGCTCGGGCGTGGGACCGGCCGGATCGGTCGAGGGGGTCGGGGCGGTCTGGCTCACGCGTCCTCCTGGTCGACGGCACGGGCGCGCTCGAGCACCTCGTGCACGAGCGGGGCGGCGGCTCCGAGGTAGCCGCGGGGGTCGTGCTCGTGGTCGGGGTCGTGGTCGGGGTCGTGGTCGGGGTCCTGCCCGGGGTCGTGCTCGGGGTCCTGCCCGGGGTCCTGCGCGGCACCCCGGAGGCGGCGCATGCCGGCGCGCTCGGCGAGCAGTTCGGGTGCGGCGGCCTCGGCGCGCTGCGCCATCCGGTCGGTGTCGACGTGCAGCCCGGCGACCAGCTCGGCGGCCTGCGAGGCCGCCACGAGGGTCCGGCGCGAGAGCTGGGAGAGCGTCGCCCACTCCAGGTGCCAGCCCCCGTCGGGTCGCTCGTCGACGACGTCGGCCGCGGCGAGGTGCAGCTGGGCCGCGAGACCGGGCCCGGCGAGGGCGGCGCGGCGTACGAGCACGGAGAGCACGGGGTTGCGCTTGTGGGGCATCGTCGAGGAGCCGCCGCGTCCCTCGCCCGACGGCTCGGCGACCTCGCCCACCTCGGCCCGCGCGAGCACCAGCACGTCGCGGGCGACGTGGCCCAGGGCGTCGGTGGTGCGCACCAGCGCGTCGGCGTAGCGGGTGAGCGGCGTGCGCACGGTGTGCCACGGAGGCGCGACGTCGAGACCGAGGGTGGTGGCCGTGGCGGCGACGAGGTCGCGCGCGGCGACGGGGTCGCCGACGAGCTCGACCGCCGCGGCCAGCGTGCCGGCCGCCCCGCCGACCTGCACCGGGAAGTGCAGCCGCACGAGGTCGTCGCGGGCGTCGAGCACGCCGCTCAGCCAGCCGGCGACCTTCAGGCCGAAGGTCGTGGGCACGGCGTGCTGGGTGAGCGTGCGTCCGACCATGACGTCGTCGCGGTGACGCGCCGCCAGCTGCGCGAGGCTGTCGCTGAGGTCCTCGAGGTGGGCGAGCACCCGGCTGGTGGTGCTGCGGGCGCAGAGCACCAGCGCGGTGTCGACGACGTCCTGGCTGGTCAGGCCACGGTGCAGCCAGCGGGCCGCGGCCGGCTCGTCGTCCTGCAGCCGCTGGCGCAGCAGCGCGACGAGCGGCACCACGGGGTTGCCGCTGCCCTCGGCCGCCACCGCGACCGCCTCGAGGTCGTCCTCGCGGAGCCGGCCGGCCAGGTCGACGGCGTGCTCCGGGCGCAGCGCGTGCAGCCAGGCCGTCTCGACCTCGACGAGGGCACGCCAGAAGGCCTCGGACGCGAAGCTGTCGCCGGCACGCTCGTCACCCGGCCAGAGGAGGTCGCCCACGCGCTCAGGCCTCGTGCCGCGGGAAGGCGAGGAAGACGGTCTCGTCGTCGCCCTGCAGGCGGAGGTCGAAGCGGTAGCCGAGGTCGTCGGCCACGGCGACCAGGGTGTGGCGGCGCTCCTGCGGCACCCCGGCGAGGAAGGGGTCCTCGCGCAGGGCGGCCTCGTCGAGCGGGAGGTAGACCCGGGTGAAGAGGCGGTTGAGCAGGCCCCGGGCGAAGACCGTCATCGCGATGAAGGGCGCCCGGCCCTGCTCGGCGCCCGGCACGAGGGTGGTGAACTCGTAGTGGCCACCCCCGTCGGTGGCGGCGCGTCCGAAGCCGGTGAAGGCGAAGCCGCGGCGGAGTGACCCCTCGGCGTGCGGCACCCGGCCGTCGGCGTCGGCCTGCCAGATCTCCAGCAGGGAGTCGGGCACCGGGCGCCCCTCGCCGTCGGTGACCGTGCCGTGCAGCCGTACGGCGCCGGGGTGGGTCGCGGGCAGGAGCTGCTCGCCCCCGACGACGGGGAGGGCGTAGCCGTAGAAGGGGCCGACGGTCTGACCGGGTACGGGCACGTGCGCCTCGGCGGGGCTCATGCGGGCTCCTCCTGCTCCATCGGGGTGGCGTGGCGTCCGGTGAGCACGATGTCCCAGCGGTAGCCCGTCGCCCACTCGTGGGTGGTGAGGTCGTGGTCGTAGCGGGCGACGAGCCGCTCGCGGGCCCGCGGGTCGACGATGCTCTGGTAGATCGGGTCCAGCGCCAGCAGCGGGTCCCCCGGGAAGTAGACCTGGGTGACCATGCGCTGGGTGAACTCCGTGCCGAACATCGAGAAGTGGATGTGGGCGGGGCGCCAGGCGTTGTGGTGGTTGCGCCACGGGTCGGGCCCCGGCTTGATGGTGGTGAAGCGGTAGCCGCCGTCGTCGTCGGTCAGGCAGCGACCGACGCCGGTGAAGTGCGGGTCGATCGGCGCCGGGTGCTGGTCGCCCTTGTGCACGTAGCGGCCCGCGGCGTTGGCCTGCCAGATCTCCACCAGCTGTCGGCGCACCGGCCGCCCGTCGGCGTCGAGGACCCGTCCGGCCACGACCATCCGCTCGCCGATCGGCTCCCCGCCGTCCTGGATCGTCAGGTCCGCCTCGTCGGCCGCCACGTCGCGGTGGCCGAAGACGGGGGCGACCAGCTCGATGGACTCCGGGTCCGCGTGGTGCAGGTCCTTGGTGGGGTGGCGCAGGCGACTGCTGCCGTAGGGCGCGTAGTCGAGTCGCGGCTGCGTGCGGGGCGCCGCGCCGGCGCGCAGCTCCTCGGCGTACGCCGCCGACGCCCGGGCGATCTCGGCGTCGACGTCGGCCTGGGAGGTGTCGGGGGGGCTGCCGGGTGTCGTGCTCACCCGACGCAAGGTAGGGCAGGGGAGTGCTCGAGCGGAGGCGAGGGTTCCACTGGCCGGAAGTGCCGGGTGGCCGCCGTCACATCAGGCTGGTTGCGTGCTCGGAATGTCCACCACCTCGTCCTCCGCCACCCGCCCCGCCGCGGGCGCCTGGCCGGTCGTGCTGTGCTGGGTCGCCGTCGCGCTCGACGGCTTCGACCTGGTCGTGCTCGGCGCGGTCATCCCGACGCTCGCGGCCGAGGGTGCCCTCGGCTTCACCAACCAGACCCTGACGCTGGCCTCGACGCTCGGCCTGGCCGGCGTGGGGGTCGGCGCCGTCGCGGTCGGTCCGCTGACCGACCGCTTCGGGCGGCGCGTGACCCTGCTGACCTGCATCGCGTCGTTCTCGGTCTTCACGCTGCTCGTCGCCGTGGCGCCCTCGGTCTTCTGGTTCACCACCCTCCGCGTGCTCGCCGGCGTCGGTCTCGGCGCGTGCCTGCCCACGGCGCTGGCCTACATGAGCGAGCACGCCCCGGCGGGCCGAGGCGGCAGCGCGATGACGCGCCTGATGACCGGCTACCACGTCGGTGCGGTGCTGACCGCGCTGCTCGGGCTGCTGCTCATCGAGCGCATCGGCTGGGAGGCGATGTTCGTGGTGGGCGGGCTCGCCGGGCTGGCGGTGCTCCCGCTGATGTGGTGGAAGCTGCCGGAGTCCGAGGCCTACCTCCGCGCCAAGGAGGGGGCCCGCGCGGGCACGGGCGGACCGGTGTCCCCGGCGCGTCCCGCCGACGTGGTGCGGGGCCGCTACCTGGCCGTGAGCCTCGGGCTCTGGACGGCGTCCTTCATGGGGCTGCTGCTGGTCTACGGGCTCAACACCTGGCTGCCGTCGATCATGGGCGCGGCCGGCTACTCCATCCAGAGCGGCGTCGCGCTGCTGCTGGTGCTCAACGTGGGCGCGGTGATCGGGCTGCTGGTCGCGGGACGCATCTCCGACTCGCGTGGCACCAAGCCCACGGTGCTGGTGTGGTTCGGGGTCGCCGCCGTGGCCCTCGCGCTGCTGTCCATCCGCATCGAGGTGACCGCCGTCGTCTACGTCGCCGTGCTCATGGCCGGCGTCTTCGTCTTCAGCTCCCAGGTGCTGGTCTACGCCTTCGTGGGTCACCTCTACCCGCCGGAGATCAGGGGCACCGCCCTGGGCATGGCCGCGGGCGTCGGGCGGATCGGGGCGATCGTCGGCCCGTTCCTCGGCGGCGGGCTGGTCAGCCTCGGGGTCGCCTACCCGTGGGGCTTCTACGCCTTCGCGCTGGCGGCCGTGCTCGCCGTGGTCGCGCTGGCGACCGTGCCGGCGGACCCGCACCCCGACGGCGTCCGCGACGAGGTGCGCGCCGACCGCGCGTAGGTGAGCATGGCGCCATGGCCGGCAACGTCTCCACGCCCCGCACCACGGTCACCGGCCGCGCGCTCTCGCTGGTCGCGGCCTTCGACGAGGAGCACCGCCGGCTGACGCTGACCGAGCTCGCCACGCGGGCGGGGCTGCCGGTGCCCACGGCGCACCGGCTGCTCGCCGAGCTCGTGGAGTGGGGCGCGCTGGCGCGCGACCCGCGGGGCTCCTACGTCATCGGTCGCCGCCTGTGGGACGTCGGCATGCTCGCGCCCCTGCAGCGCGGCCTGCGCGAGGTCGCCTCGCCGTACCTGCACGACCTGTACGGCGCGACGCACGCCACGGTGCACCTCGCCGTGCGCGACGACCTCAGCGCGCTCTACCTCGACCGCCTGGCCGGACACACCTCGGTGCCGGTCGTCAGCACGGTCGGCTCGCGCCTGCCGCTGCACGCCACGGGGGTCGGCAAGGTGCTGCTCGCGCACTCCTCGGAGCAGGTGGTGCAGGAGGCGCTCGCCCGTCTCGAGCGGGTCACGCCGTACACCGTGACGCAGCCGGGGCGGCTGCGTCGCCAGCTGGAGCAGGTGCGGCACGACGGCTACGCCGTCACCCGCGAGGAGATGAGCCTGGGGGCGTGCTCGCTCGCCGTCCCGGTGGTCTCCCGCGACCGCGTCGTCGCGGCCCTCGGCATCGTGGTCCCGTCGCTGGAGAGCAGCCAGGTGCGGCTGGTGGCGGCGCTGCAGGTGGCCGCGCGCGGCATCGCCCGGTCGTTGGAGACCGTCGAGGACCCCCACGCCCGCTGAGTGCGCCTTCCACTGGTCGGAAGGTCGCGGTGGTGCCGCGCGTCGGTGTCGCACCATGCTCGGCCCATGCCAGAGGTGACACGTACCCAGGTGGTCGTCGTGGGCGGCGGCCCGGCGGGCCTGCTGCTCTCGCACCTGCTGCACCGGTCGGGGATCGAGTCGGTGGTCGTCGAGATCCGCACCCGCACGGAGATCGAGGAGACCCACCGCGCGGGCATCCTGGAGGACGACAGCGTGCGCACCCTCGTCGACTCGGGCGCCTCGGAGCGGGTGCTGACCCAGGGCGTGCAACACGACGGGATCGAGCTCGCCTTCGGCGGCGGGCTCCACCGCATCGACTTCGCCGACCTCGTCGGCGCCTCGACCAGGCTCTACCCCCAGACCGAGGTCTTCGTCGACCTCGCCGACGCCCGGGCGCGTGACGGGGGAGACGTGCGCTTCGGTGTCAGCGACGTCTCCGTCGCCGGGGTCGAGTCCGACACCCCGACGGTGCGCTTCACCGACGCCGACGGCGCGGCCCAGGAGGTGCGCGCCGAGGTCCTGGTCGGCTCCGACGGCAGCCGAGGCATCTGCCGGCACGAGGTCCCGGAGGCCCGCCGCACGACCTACTTCCGCGAGTATCCCTTCGCCTGGTTCGGGATCATGTGCGAGGCGCCACCGAGCTCGGAGGAGCTGATCTACAACCACTCCGAGCGCGGCTTCGCCCTGATCAGCCAGCGCACCGAGTCGCTGCAGCGGATGTACTTCCAGTGCGACCCGGACACCGACCCCGAGGACTGGAGCGACGCGCGGATCTGGGAGGAGCTGCAGACGCGGCTGCAGAGCAACGGCTGCACGCTCCGCGAGGGGCCGATCACCTCCAGGACGGTGCTGCCCTTCCGCAGCTTCGTCCAGGAGCCGATGCGCCACGGCGCCATGGTCCTCGCCGGCGACGCCGCGCACACCGTGCCCCCGACCGGGGCGAAGGGGCTGAACCTCGCGATCGCTGACGTGACCGTGCTCGCCGACGTGCTCGCCCGGGCGGTCCCGAAGGGCGACCTGGCGCTGCTCGACGAGTACACCGAGCGGGCACTCGCACGGGTGTGGAAGGTGCAGTACTTCTCCTACTGGATGACGACGCTGCTCCACCGGCTCCCCGACGCCTCGCCCTTCGACGTGCGCCGGCAGGAGGGCGAGCTGGCGGCGCTGGTGGGCTCGCGCGCCGGGTCGAGGTTCCTCGCCGAGGCCTACTGCGGCTGGCCGTCGCGACCGGACGCTGTCTAGCCCAGCTTGGCCCAGTTCCGCGTGGCGCGGTGACTTCCGTGGCCCGACAGGGTCAAACTCAGTGATCCTTTCTGACTATCCGTGCGTGTTGGGCCTCCGGGCAAAACGGACAGGGCGTCTCATGGTGGAAAGGACTCACGAGGGGATGAACCAGACATGATCACCACCGACGCAGCGCTCTACGGCGCTGGCGGCGCCACGGCACTGCTCGACGACGAGGTGTCGCCGGTGAGCGGCACCTGCGGCTGCGGCCAGGACCTGGGCGGCGTCCGCCGCCAGCACTGCCCACGCTGCGGCTGCTGCCTCGGCTGAGCCACCGGACCCGACGGGTCCGGCGGCCGTGACCGGCGGTCCCCGACCGCCCGCCGCCGAACGCACCCGCCCGTCGTCGCCTGTCGCTGCCTGCGGCGCAGGGTCGCGTCGGTAGGGTCTGGCCGACAGGCGGGCGAGGAGGGGAACCAGTGGGCGGGCAGCCGATCGAGCAGCGTCACGAGGGGCGCTCCGCGGCGATCTGGACCATCCCCAACATCATCAGCATGATCCGCCTCGCCGGCGTCCCGCTCTTCCTGTGGCTGGTGATCGTGCCCGAGGCCGACGTGCTGGCCCTCGTGGTGCTGATGGTCTCCGGCTTCTCCGACTGGCTCGACGGCTACCTCGCCCGTCGGCTGGACCAGATGTCGGACCTGGGCCGGATCCTCGACCCGGTCGCCGACCGGCTCTACATCCTCGCCGCGGTGATCGGGCTGCTGTGGCGCGACATCATCCCGTGGTGGGTGGCGATCGTCCTGCCCGCGCGCGACGCCTTCCTGTGGTGCCTGGTCCCCTTCCTGCGCACCCGGGGCTACTCCGCGCTGCCCGTCCACTACCTCGGCAAGGCCGCGACCGCGGCGCTGCTCTACGCCTTCCCCCTGCTCTTCCTCGGTGACGGCGAGGGCACGGTGGCGACGCTCGCCCTCGTCTTCGGCTGGGCCTTCGCCGTGTGGGGGATCGGGCTGTACTGGTGGGCGGGGCTGCTCTACGCCTGGCAGGTGCGCACCCTGATGGCCGACCGGAGCCGACGCGCGCCCCGGGTCGCCCCGGGCCGGGAGCCCTGAGCGTGGCCGCTCCCAAGCTCCCGCCCCAGGCGACCATGGGGCTGCTCGACTACCTGACCGCCCACGCGCTGGACGAGGACTACGCCTACGCGAGCGAGCGCCGGCGCGAGGGACACCGCCGCGCACCTCGCCGGGGCGTCGGCTGGACGGGCGGGCTGGTCCTCGCCCTCTTCGGGGTGCTCGTCGTGGTGGCCGCCGCGCAGACCTCCCGCGGCGCCGTGGCCGACGCGGAGCAGCGCGAGACCCTCGCGGCGCAGGTCTCGTCGCTGCGCGACCGGGTCTCCGACGAGCGGCGCAGCATCCGGGCGCTGCAGCGCGAGACCGAGCTGCTGCAGGCGCAGCAGCTGGCCTCCGACAGCAGCGCCTCCGGGCTGCGCGCACGCGTCGAGGGCCTCGGTCGGCTCACCGGCACGCAGCCGGTGCAGGGCCCCGGTGTCGTGGTCGTCGTCGACGACGCCCCGGGCAGCGACAGCGACCGCACCACGGTGCTCGACAGCGACCTGCAGCGACTGGTCAACGGCTGGTGGGCCGCCGGTGCCGAGGCGATCTCGATCAACGGCCAGCGACTGACGACGCTCTCGACGATCCGGCTCGCCGGCTCGGCGATCACGGTCAACGCACGCTCGCTGCGCCCGCCGTACCGGTTGGAGGTCGTGGGGGACCCCGACACGCTGCCCGCCCGCTTCGCCGAGAGCGCCAGTGGTCGGGCATGGTTGGACCTGCAGCAGCAGGTCGGTCTGCAGCTGGAGATCGACCCCGTCGAGGAGCTCACGCTGTCGGCGACCGAGGCCAGGCTGCGCTTCGCCAACCAGGACGAGCAGGGGGGAACGCCGTGATCGCGATCCTGGGGCTCGTCGTCGGGGTGCTCCTCGGCCTGTGGCTGAACCCCGACGTGCCGCTCGTGGTGCAGCCCTACCTGCCGATCGCCGTGGTGGCCGCGCTCGACGCCGTCTTCGGTGCGCTGCGCGCCTTCCTCGACGGCATCTTCGACGACAAGGTCTTCGTCGTCTCCTTCATCAGCAACGTGCTGATCGCCGCCCTGATCGTCTTCCTCGGCGACCAGCTCGGCGTCGGCGCCCAGCTCTCGACCGGTGTCGTGGTCGTGCTCGGCATCCGGATCTTCTCCAACGTCGCCGCGATCCGCCGGCACCTCTTCCATGCCTGAGGACGAGCGCCCCGACACCGGCGCGGCGACGACCTCGGCCCCCTCGGCCCCCTCGGGCCGCGCGCGACTGCGCGCCGCCCTGCTGCGGGCCTCGCGCGGCCAGCTCGTCGTGGCGGTGCTCGTCGGTCTGCTCGGCTTCGCGGCCGTCACCCAGGTGCGGCTCGCCAACACCGACGACGACTACGCCGGGCTCCGAGAGGCGGAGCTGGTGCAGGCGCTCAACGGTCTCCAGGCCGCGGCGGCCCGCGCCGAGCGCGACATCGCCGAGCTCGAGGCGACGCGGCAGCGGCTCAGCAGCTCCAGCGAGGCGCGGGGTGCGGCGATCGAGCAGGCGCGGCGCGAGCTCGACACGCTCGGGGTGCTCGCCGGCACCACGGCCGCCACCGGCCCCGGCATCCGGGTGACCGTCGAGGACCCGCGGGGCGAGCTCAACCTCAACGACCTGCTCGACGGCGTCGAGGAGCTGCGCAACGCCGGCGTCGAGGCGATCGAGATCAACGACCGGGTGCGCGTGATCGCGCAGACCTCCTTCGAGACCGACCCCGCGGGCGTCCGTGTCGACGGCGTGGCGCTGGAGCCGCCGTACGTCATCGACGCCATCGGCGACCCCGCGACGCTCGCCGGGGCGCTGGGCTTCCAGGGCGGCTTCACCGACGACGTCGAGCTGAGCGGGGCGCGCGTCACCGTGGAGGAGCTCGACGAGGTGGAGGTCTCGGTGATCCGCAGCGCCGCCGCGCCCCGGTACGCCGAGCCGGTCCCCGGGCAGTAGGGTGACCAACCCGGCACGAGCACGGGTGGAGCACCCTGAGGAGCAGCGTTGACCTTCCCGGAAGACCTCAAGTACACCGCCGAGCACGAGTGGGTGCGCGACCCCGGCGAGGTGCAGGGCTCGGTGCGCGTCGGCATCACCTCCTTCGCGCAGGACGCCCTGGGTGACATCGTCTTCGTGCAGCTGCCCGAGGTGGGCCAGAGCGTGGCGGCGGGCGCCGTGATCGGCGAGCTCGAGTCGACCAAGTCCGTCAGCGAGGTCTACGCCCCGCTGGGCGGCGAGGTGGTGGGTCGCAACGAGGCCCTCGACGCCACCCCCGAGCTGGTCAACACCGACCCCTACGGCGAGGGCTGGCTCTTCGAGATCCGGCCCGACGAGGGCGGCGCCGCCGACCTGCTCGACGCCGACACGTACCAGGCAGGGCTCGACGCCTGACGCTCGGCTCGCTGATAGGTTGGGGCCAACCCTGAACCTCCACCGAGGCTTCAGGGTTGTCGCACCCGACGGGTGGTCCAGACACGGCACTGACGGGAGACCCACACCATGCCTTTCTGCTCGCAGTGCGGGAGCCAGAACGCCGACAACGCGCGCTTCTGCTCCCAGTGCGGCACGCCGCTCGCGCAGGCCGCCGAGCAGGCGCCGGTGCCGGCCGCGGACTCGACCGCGACCATCACCTTCGGTGGGTCGGGCAAGCAGGAGCCGACCGAGCGCCAGGCGCTCAACCCGGCCGACGCCTCCGCGGTCGCCGCGCGGCCCGCGGGCACCGCGCTGCTGGTGGTGCAGCGCGGTCCCGGTGCCGGGAGCCGCTACCTGCTCGACCAGGACCTCTCCACGGTGGGTCGCCACCCCGAGAGCGACATCTTCCTCGACGACATCACGGTCTCGCGCCGTCACGTGGAGTTCCGGCGCGAGGGCGACTCCTTCCGGGTGCACGACGTGGGCAGCCTCAACGGCACCTACCTCAACGGCGACCGGGTCGACGACGCGGTGCTGGCGAGCGGCGACGAGGTCCGCATCGGCAAGTTCCGCCTGATCTTCTTCGCCAGCGACGCGAAGGTCGGCTGACGGTGCGCCAGACCGCGCGCATCACCATCGGTCAGGCGGTCGCGGACCTCAAGGCGGAGTTCCCCGACGCCGACATCAAGGAGTCGAAGATCCGCCACCTCGAGGGCGAGGGGCTGGTCCAGCCCGAGCGCACCCCCTCGGGCTACCGCAAGTACTCCGTCGACGACATGGAGCGGCTGCGCTACATCATCCGCGCCCAGCGCGAGCAGTACCTGCCGCTGAAGGTGATCCGCGAGCACCTCGACGCCCTCGACCGCGGCCTGGAACCCCCCTCGCCCAACGGCGCGCCCACGGTGCCGACCTCGCTGCTGGCCAACCCCGCGCCCGGGGTGGAGTCGCTGCTCTCCCACCACTCCGACGTGCGGATCTCGCGTCGCGAGCTGGTCAAGACCGCGGAGATCACCGAGGAGATGCTCGAGCAGATGGAGGCCTTCGGGCTGGTCAAGGCGCGCTTCGGCGCCGACCACTTCGACGCCGACGCGCTCGTGATCGCCAAGGCGGCCGGCGAGCTGGCGGCGTACGGCCTCGAGCCGCGGCACCTGCGTGCCTTCAAGACCGCCGCCGACCGGGAGATCGGCCTGGTCGAGCAGGTCGTCACGCCGATGCGTCGCAGCCGCGAGCCCGGGGCCGAGGGTCGCGCGGCCCAGACGATCGACGAGCTGGCCGTGCTGTCGGTCCGGCTGCACGCCGCGCTGGTCAAGGCCGGGCTGCGCTCGCTGCGCTGAGCCCGTCGGGGTGCGCTCAGTGCGCTCCCTGCAGGTTGAGCAGCACCACGCCCACCACGATCAGCCCGAGGGCCAGCACCTTCAGCGCGCTCACGGGCTCGCCCAGGAGGGTGATCCCGATGAGGGCGACGCTGGCGGTGCCGAGACCGGCCCACACGGCGTAGGCGACGGACACCGGGATCCGCTGCACCACGAGGGCGAGCAGCCAGATCGCGACGGCGTAGCCGGCGAGCACGGTCACGCTCCAGCCGAGGTGGGTGAAGCCCGCCGTCCGCGGCAGCAGGGCGGTGGCGAAGACCTCGGCGGCGATCGCGAGGAGCAGGAGCACGAAGGGCAGCACCCCGGCATCGTGCCAGTACCGCTGGCGGTGCCGGGCCGGGTCGCGCGGCGCCCGCGCCTCGGCGCCCCGCTGCTCACCCGGCGAGGCTAGGCTGGGGACGTGCGCGAGGTCGAGGTCGTCGGTGTCCGGGTGGAGATGCCCTCCAACACGCCCATCGTGCTGCTGCGCGAGGCCGTGGGGGAGCGCTACCTGCCGATCTGGATCGGTGCGGTCGAGGCGACCGCCATCGCCTTCGCCCAGCAGGGCGTCGTCCCGCCCCGACCGCTCACGCACGACCTGCTCCGCGACGTGCTCGACGCGACCGGCAACCAGGTCGAGGAGATCCGGATCACCGAGATGCGCGACAACGTCTTCTACGCCACGCTGGTGCTCGCGTCGGGGGTCGAGATCAGCGCGCGCCCGTCCGACTCGATCGCCCTGGCGCTGCGCACCGGGTCGCGGATCGTCTGCGACGAGGGGCTGCTCGACGAGGCCGGGATCCTGGTGCCCGACGAGCAGGAGGACGAGGTGGAGAAGTTCCGCGAGTTCCTCGACCACGTCACGCCGGAGGACTTCGAGCAGGGTCAGGGCTGAACCGCCCCCCGCATCCTTAACCTTGAAGTTCACGTTGAAGGTTCTCGCGACACACCGCGTGTCCCTTTGACCGGGCCGGGGGGCGGGTCTACGGTCGGAGATGTCGTCGCTGTAACTCCACGACTGCAACTCCCGCCCCCGGGCGTCGAGCGGCCGTCACCCGATCCCGGGAGCTACGCCCAGTGACGCGAGATGTGGAGGATGCTGTGGGCACCAAGGACCGTGACGCCGGCGCGACGGCGCCGAGCGACGAGCAGGCGCTCGAGGCTGCGCTCGAGGCCGGCGAGCAGGGGCTCCTCTTCGACGACGACGTCTCCACGCTCCCGCACGACCTGGGCTACCGGGGACCGACCGCCTGCAACGCGGCCGGCATCACCTACCGCCAGCTCGACTACTGGGCGCGCACCGGCCTCGTCGAGCCGACCGTGCGCGGTGCCAGCGGCTCGGGCACGCAGCGGCTCTACGGCTTTCGCGACATCCTCCTGCTCAAGGTGATCAAGCGGCTGCTCGACGCCGGCATCTCGCTGCAGCAGATCCGCACCGCGGTGGCCCACCTGCGGGCCAGGGGCACCGACGACCTCACCCGCGTGACGCTGATGAGCGACGGGGCCAGTGTCTACGAGTGCACCAGCAACGACGAGGTCATCGACCTGCTCCAGGGCGGGCAGGGCGTCTTCGGCATCGCCATCGGTGGCGTGTGGCGCGAGATCGAGGGGTCGCTGGCCGACCTGCCCTCCGAGCGCACCGCCGCCGAGGCCGAGGAGCAGGCCAGCGACGACGAGCTGGCCCAGCGCCGGCGCGCCAAGCTCACCGGCTGAGCCGCCCGTCGCGTCATTCGCAACGCCACCGCCCCGCTTGGTAGGCTCGGCGGTGCTGGCAAACCCGTGCGGGAGAGTCCGGTGGTGCACCCACCGGCGCCGAAGGGGCAACTCCTCCCGACAACCTCTCAGGCATCCGGACCGCACGGGCTGGCACTCAGGAGGGTCCGAGGACCCGACTGAGGGGAGGCGCTACACCGACCCGGTAGACCGCCTCGACCACTCCCAGGAGTGAGATGCCCGACCACCAGAGCCGCCCCTTCGCCGCCCGCCACATCGGTCCCGACGACGACCAGATCGCGACCATGCTCAAGGAGCTCGGGCTCGGCAGCCTCGAGCAGCTGATGGACGACGCCGTGCCCGAGCGGATCCGGGCCGAGGGCCTCGACCTGCCGGCCGCGGCCTCGGAGCACCAGACCGCACGCGAGCTGCGCGAGATCGCGGCGCAGAACAACCCGCTCGTGCCGATGATCGGCCTGGGCTACCACGGCACCATCACGCCCCCGGTGATCCGGCGCAACGTGCTCGAGGACCCCTCCTGGGACACCGCCTACACTCCGTACCCGCCCGCGATCAGCCAGGGCCGACTCGAGGCGCGGCTCCACTTCCCCACCATGGTCGCCGACCTCACGGGGCTGCCGACCGCCA
>JBQGFI010000020.1:0-1928 GCA_052040065.1 Marmoricola sp. | reverse complement strand
TGGTGGCGGCGTCGCCAGGGCTGAGCGCGGTGCACCCGGCGCCGGCTGGTACGACGGGACGGTGAGCGCGCGTCGTCTGGCCCGGGACCTCCACCCGGGCGCGTGGTGGGCCTGGGCCCTCGCCCTGGCCGCCGCGGCGACGGCGACCACCAACCCCGTGCTGCTGCTGCTGGTGATCGGCGTGGCCTGGGTGACGGTCGTGCTGCGGCGCTCCGACCACCCCTGGGCCAGGTCCTTCCGGCTCTACCTGCTCTTCGGCGTGGTGATCGTCGTCGTGCGGGTGGCCTTCCGGATCCTCTTCGGCAGCGGGCTCGGCGTGACCGAGTGGCTGTGGCTGCCGGAGATCCCGCTGCCCGACTGGGCCGCCGGGATCACGCTGCTCGGCCCGGTGACCCGCGAGGCGGTGCTGGCCGGCCTGTACGACGGGCTGCGGCTCGCGGCCCTGGTCATCTGCGTGGGCGCCGCCAACTCGCTGGCCAACCCCAAGCGGCTGCTCAAGGCGATGCCGGCGGCGCTCTACGAGGTCGGCACGGCCGTGGTGGTCGCCGTCGCGCTGCTGCCGCAGCTCGGCGACAGCCTCACGCGGGTGCTCGCGGCGCGGCGGCTGCGCGGCGTGCCGGGGGGACGGGTGGCGCGTCTCCGCGGCGTGGTGGTGCCGGTGCTGGAGGACGCCCTGGAGCGCTCGCTGACGCTGGCCGCGGGCATGGACGCGCGGGGCTACGGCCGCTCCGGCGCGCTGACCCGCGGACGCCGCGGCGCCACGGGTGCGCTGATGCTGCTGGGCCTGGGCGGCATCTGCGTGGGCGTCTACGCGCTGCTCGACCTGGAGGCCCCCCGATGGCTCGTGGTGGGCGGTCTGGTCGGCGGCCTGGCCTTCGCCACCCTGGGCTTCCTCTCGGCGGGGCAGCGGGTGCAGCGCACCCGCTACCGGCCCGACCCGTGGCGCCTGGAGGAGACCGCCGTCGTGCTCAGCGGGGTCGCCGCTGCGGCGGGCATGCGGTTGCTGGTGCCGGTCGAGGTGCGCTTCCCGACCCTCGACCAGACGCCGGTCGTGACCGCGACGGCGCTGCTCGTCGTGCTCGTCGGCCTGCTGGCGCCAGCGGTCGCGCCGCCGCCGCGGATGAGCCAGCCGCAGGAGGTGAGCCGTGCTCGAGCTGCGTGACGTCGGCTTCCGCTACCGTCCCGGCCTCCCGCCGGTGCTCGACGGCGTCGACCTGGTGCTGGAGGAGGGCGAGCTGGTGCTCGTCGCCGGCCGCACCGGCGTCGGCAAGTCGACGCTGCTCGGGGTGCTCAACGGCCTGGTGCCCTCCTTCACCGGGGGCGTGCTCGAGGGCGACGTGCTGCTCGACGGCCGCAGCGTCGTCCGGCTGCCGCCGCGCGAGCGCGCCCACGTGGTCGGCTACGTCGGCCAGGACCCGAGCGCGGGCTTCGTCACCGACACCGTCGAGGAGGAGCTCGCCTACGGGATGGAGCAGCTCGGCGTGGACGCCACCACGATGCGGCGCCGGGTCGAGGAGACGCTCGACCTGCTCGGCGTCGCCGACCTGCGCGGCCGCGACCTGCGGACGCTCTCGGGCGGCCAGCAGCAGCGCGTGGCGATCGGGGCGGTGCTGACGATGCACCCCCGCGTGCTGGTGCTCGACGAGCCCACCTCGGCGCTCGACCCGACCGCGGCCGAGGACGTGCTGGCCACGCTGACGCGGCTGGTGCACGACCTCGGCGTGACGGTCGTGCTGGCCGAGCACCGGCTCGAGCGGGTGGTGCCCTTCGTCGACCGGATCGCGCTGGTGCGCGGCGACGGCGGGGTGGTGGTCGGCCCACCCGAGCAGGTGCTGCGCGACGCCCCGGTGGCGCCGCCGATCGTCGAGCTCGGCCGGCACCTGGGCTGGGACCCGCTGCCGCTGAGCGTGCGCGACGCCCGGCGGCGC
>JBQGFI010000019.1:0-6422 GCA_052040065.1 Marmoricola sp. | reverse complement strand
GTCGAAGTCGACCTCCATCGTCTCCGCGCCCGCGATGGTCTCGGCGGTCACCATCGCCATCGCCTCGGCGGTGTGCGCCAGCATCAGCTTGCCGGTGACGTCACCGATGGCGTAGACGCCCTCGACGTTGGTGCGGCCGCGCTCGTCGACCTTGATCGCGCCGCGCTCGGTGGTCTCGACACCGGTGGCCTCGAGGCCGTAGCCCTCGAGCCGCGGCGCGAAGCCGATGGCCTGGAGGACCTTGTCGGTCTCGATGACCTCCTCGGAGCCGTCCTTGGAGACGGTCACCTTGACGCCGGAGCCGGTGTCCTCGAGCTTCTCGACCTTCGTGCCGAGACGCACGTCGATGCCGAGCTTCTTGTAGTGCTTGAGCAGCTCCTTGGAGACCTCGGCGTCCTCGGTCGGGACCATCCGGTCGAGGAACTCCACGATGGTCACGTCGACGCCGAAGTTCTTCATGACGTAGGCGAACTCCACGCCGATGGCGCCCGAGCCGGCGATCACGATCGACCCGGGGAGCTCGGCGTCGAGGATCTGCTCCTCGTAGGTCACGACGTTGTCGGAGAGCGAGGTGCCGGGGATCAGCCGGGTGGTGGCGCCGGCGGCGATGATGACGTGGTCGGCGGTGACGGTGCGCTTCTCCCCGTCGTTGTCGACCTCGATCGTCTTGGCGTCCTTGAAGGTGCCCCAGCCGTGGATCTCCTCGACCTTGTTCTTCTTCATCAGGAAGTGGACGCCCTTGACGATGCCCGCCGAGACGTCGCGGGAGCGGGCGTGGGTGGCGCCGTAGTCCATCGTGGCGTCGCCGGTGATGCCGAAGAGCTTCTTCTCGTGCTGCAGCGTGTGCGCGAGCTCGGCGTTGCGCAGCAGCGCCTTGGACGGGATGCAGCCCACGTTGAGGCAGACGCCGCCCCAGTACTGCTTCTCGACCACGCCGACCTTCAGGCCGAGCTGCGAGGCGCGGATGGCGGCGACGTACCCACCGGGTCCGGCGCCGAGGACGAGGACATCGAAATCGCTCACGGAGCGAGCCTAGTGTGGACCTCACCTGCGCCGACACCCGGTGCACAACCCGTGGGTCACATGGGCGCGGCGACATGGGGCACCCGCATACCGTGGCTCCCATGCGCGTGCTGATCGGCGGCTCGACCGGATTCCTCGGGACACGTCTGCGCGAGCGGCTGGAGTCGCTCGGGCACGAGGTGACGGGGCTGGTGCGGCGCGAACCCGGGCCCGGCGAGGTCCGGTGGGACCCGTACGGCGCCGCGCTCGGTCCAGAGGTCGTCGACGCCCACGACGTCGTGGTCAACCTCGCGGGCTCCCCCCTGATCGGCAACGTGCACTCCCAGCAGTGGGCGCGCACGGTGATGACCAGCCGGGTGAGCACGACCCAGGTGCTCGCGCGGGCGATCGCCGAGGGCGACCGCAAGCCGGCCTTCCTCGCCGGCAACGGCATCGCCTGCTACGGCGACCGGGGCGCGACCCCCCTGCCCGAGTCCGCCCCCGGCGAGGGCGACGCCTTCCTGGCGCGGGTCACGCGGGCCTGGGAGGCCGCGGCCGCACCGGCCGCCGAGGCGGGGGCCCGGCTCTGCGTGCTCCGCACCAGTCCCGTGATGGACCGGCGCAGCCAGCCGCTCGGCATGCTGCGGCTGCTCTTCAAGGCCGGCCTCGGGGGGCCGCTCGGCTCCGGCCAGCAGCACATGCCGATGATCTCGACCCGCGACTGGGTCGACGCCGTGGTGCACCTGGCCGGGAGCGAGGTGAGCGGACCGGTCAACCTGTGCTGCGCGCAGACCCCCACCAACGCCGACTTCACCCGCACCCTGGCGACCGCGCTGCACCGGCCGGCCTTCCTCACGGTGCCCGGGCCGGTGCTCTCCCGGGCGGCCGGACCGATGGCTCCCGAGCTGCTCGGCTCGGTCAACGCCGTGCCGCAGGTGCTGCTCGACTCCGGCTACCGCTTCCAGGACCCCGACGTCACCGCGGTCGTGGCGGAGGCGCTCCACCCGACGCGCTGACCCGCCAGCTCCCCTGGCGACGCTCGAGCACCAGGGTGCGGGCGCGTGGCGGGGTGCCGGGCAGTGCCCGCTCGACCCCGGCACCGGAGACCAGGCGTCCACCGGCGAGCCGGTCGACCAGCCGGAGCTCGAGCCGACGGGACGTCGCGTCGCGCACGCGCACGGAGATCAGCTGGGTGGTCAGGGCCTCCACCCGCCAGCCCGCCTCGCGCCAGCGGCGCAGCAGCCGCGCGTCGGCGCGACCTGCCGTGGAGCCCCGGGCGTAGAGGGCCCGCACCGCGCGCGGGTCCTGTGCCTCCCACGCCTCGGCCCGTCGCTGGTCCCACGCCATGAGCACCGCGACCGCGCGACGCACGTCGTCGCGCGCCGTCGCGCGCGGCGCCACCGGCTCGCCGACCCTCGGTGCCGGCGCCGGACCACCCGGAGCCAGCAGCGCGAGCGCCACGACGCACGCGGTGACGCCGAGTCCGACCCACCGCCAGCTGCTCACCCGAGCCAGCCTGCCGCTGATCGGGCGGCGAGCTCGCGTCGTCCACAGGTAATCTCGACGGCGTGGCCCTGGAGTTCCGCGACCTGACCGACGCCCCCGTCGACTACCTCGACGCGTGGGAACGACAGCGCTCGGCGCACGCCGAGGTGGTCGACGGCGCCCCTGACACCGTGCTGCTGCTCGAGCACCCGCCCGTCTACACGGCGGGCAAGCGCACCGAGCCGCACGAGCGACCACAGGACGGCACGCCGGTCATCGACGTCGACCGCGGCGGCAAGATCACCGTCCACGGCCCCGGTCAGCTGGTCGGCTACCCGATCGTGCGGCTGCCCGACCACGTGCTCGTCGTCGACTACGTCCGCCGTCTCGAGGAGGCGCTGATCGCGGTGTGCCGCGACCTCGGCGTCACCACCGCGCGGGTGCCGGGCCGCAGCGGCGTCTGGCTGCAGGCCGACCCGGCCACGGGCCGCTCGGAGCGCAAGATCGCCGCGATCGGGATCCGGGTGAGCCGCGGGGTGACGATGCACGGCTTCGCGCTCAACTGCTACGTCGACCTGGCGTGGTACGACCGGTTCGTGCCCTGCGGCATCGCCGACGCCGGCGTCACGACGCTCTCCGAGGAGCTCGGGCGCCGGGTGACGGTGGCCGAGGTGCTGCCGTCGGTGCGTCGCCACCTCGACGCGCTGCTCGCCTGGACGGCGTACGACGCGACCCCCGACTACGAGCCCCGTCCCGACCCGTCGAAGCGCGCCGCCGCGGCGCCCGTCGACGACCTGCGTGTCCCGGTGCTCAATCCGCTGACCTGACCCCCGGCTTTGCCATGCTGGGTCACTGCCAGCACGGGGCCGGCCGGAAGGGTGTGACGAGGTGAGCGAGCTCGTGATCGAGACGAGCGGGCTCCGCAAGTCCTACCGCCACGGCCTGCGGCGCAGGGTCGCCGTCGACGGTCTCGACCTGGCCGTGCCGGCCGGCGGCGTGCACGGCTTCCTCGGCCCCAACGGCTCGGGCAAGACCACCACGATGCGGATGCTGCTGGGCCTGGCGCGTCCCGACAAGGGGGTGGCGCGGGTCTTCGGCCTCCGGATGCCCTCCCAGCTGCCGCAGGTGGTCGACCGCGTGGGCGCGGTCATCGGCGCGCCCGGCTTCAGCCCCCACCTCTCCGGTCGCACCAACCTCCAGCTCGTCGGTCGCACGCTCGGGCTCTCGCGCACCGGGGTCGACGAGGTGCTCCACCAGGTGGGGCTGGAGAGCCGGGCCCGCTCCTCCTACGCGTCGTACTCCCCCGGCATGCGCCAGCGCCTCGCCATCGCCGCCGCGCTGCTGAAGACCCCCGACCTGCTGCTGCTCGACGAGCCCACCGCCGGTCTCGGCCCGGCCGGCGCGCGCACCGTGCGCGACCTGGTGCGGCGCCTCGGCGACGGCGGCACCACGGTGCTGCTGAGCTCGCACAACCTGGTCGAGGTGCAGCAGCTGGGCCACTCCGTCTCCGTGATCGCCCACGGCAGGCTGCTGGCCTCGGGGCGCGTCGACGAGCTGCTCGGCGAGCGCACCTCGCGCACCCGCGTCAAGGTCGCCGACCTGCGCGGCGCCCAGCACGTGCTGCGCTCCTCGGGCCGCACCGTGACCCGTGAGGGTGACGCGCTGCTCGTCGAGGGCCACGAGCACCCCGAGGAGATCACCCGTGCGCTGGCCGCCCGGGGTCACTACGTCGCCGAGCTCAGCGAGGTGCGTCCCGACCTCGAGTCCGTCTTCCTGCAGCTGACCGGCCGCACGTCCGGGTCGCCGGCGACGACCGATGGGGAGCGCTGATGGGCCTGCTCGGGGTCGAGCTGACCCGCTGGCGGGCCCGACCCGCGGTGGCGGCACTGATGCTCGCGGCGGTGCTCTTCGCGCTCGTCGCCGCGGGCCTGACGGCCTGGGAGTCGCGCGCGCTCACCCAGGCCGAGCGCGACGACGCCGTCAGCCAGGCCGAGCTGACGATGCGCGACCCGGGCGTCCGCGCCGAGGTGGAGGCCTGCCGCGACTCCCCCACCGACTACCTCGGGCCCGACGCCGTGGCCGACGACTGCCTCACCGTGCTCGCGCCGGATCCCGAGCGCTTCTGGCCGCGCACACCGCTCGACCTTGCCGACGTCGTGCCCCAGCGAGGGGTCGAGGTGGGGCTGGTCGTGGTCTGCCTGATGGTCGTCGCGGCCAGCACCTTCGTCGGTGCCGACTGGGCCACGGGCTCGATGCGGACCCAGCTGCTGGTCGAGCCGCGCCGGCTCCGGGTCTGGCTGGCCAAGGCGCTCGCCGTGCTGATCGGGTCCGCCCTGACGACCGCGGTCGCCCTGCTCGGCTTCTGGGGCGTCCTGGCCGCGGTGGCCCGGGCCCGCGGCCTCGAGATCGGCGACGGCGTGGCTCTCGACGTGCTCGCCCAGGCGGGGCGCAGCGTCGTGCTGGCGGCCTGCGCGGCGGTCGGCGCCTTCGCGCTCACCATGGCGCTGCGGCACACCGTGGCCACGCTCGGCCTGCTCTTCGTCTACGCCGTCGGTGGCGAGATCGCGCTCGGGTTGCTCCCCGTGCCCGACGTCTCGCGCTGGTCCGTGGGCCGCAACGCCCTGGAGTGGGTCCACGACGGCCCGGGCGAGGCCTTCTCCCTGGCCGGCTCGCCCTACCTCGGACCCGCGGCGTTCCTCGGCGCCCTGACGCTGCTGGCCGTGCTGCTCTCGCTGGCGGTCTTCACCCGCCGCGACGTCTGACTCGCGGTCCGAGCGCGCCGGAGCCGGTCAGCGCGCCTGGTCGCGGTAGTGCTCGACCATCGCCGGGTAGTAGTCGCGGTCGAAGTCGACGGTCGTCACGTCACCGCCGGTCTCCGCGGCGACCAGGCGGTCGAGGTAGTACTCCCAGCCGGGACCGGTGCTCTCGGCCTCGCCGGGGTCGACCCCGGGCTGCTCGAAGACCAGCGTCGTGAGGCCGTCCTGCTCCTCGAGGACCAGGTCGAGGTGCCACTGCGCGTCACCGACGCTCGAGGTCAGCCGCAGCACCCGCGGCGGGACGCACTCTCGGATCTCCATCTCCTCCCCTGTCGTGTCGCCCTCGGCCTCCATCACGAAGGTCACCCCGACCGGCCGCGGGGTCGCCGGACCAGCTGCCGATCCAGCGCCGTAGCCGCTCGGGCTCGGTGACCGCGGCCCACACGTCCTCGCGTGGTGCCCGGAAGGTGCGCTCCAGGCGCAGGACGGCCTGACCGTCCTGCTGCAGGATCCGTCCGGTGGGTGCGCGGCTCATGCCGACTCCTCTCGTGCTGGTGCGGGCGTCGCCCGCCGGTCCCTGGTGGTGCGACGCACCTCGGTGTCGAGCGCGTCGAGGTGGTGGTCGGTGACGACGGGCGTCTCCGGTCGCAGCTCGCGCAGGAGCTCGTCGAGGGGCTCCAGGCCCGCGAGCCGCAGCGAGTAGTGGCGCTCCCGTCCCTGGTCGACCACCCCTACGAGCCCCGCCTCGTGGAGGTGGCGCAGGTGGCGGCTGATCGCCGGGCGCGAGACCGGATGGGTCCGCGCCAGGTCGACCACCCGCTGCGGACCGTGACGCAGCTGGCGCAGCACGCTGCGGCGTACCGGGTCGTCGAGCGCGGCGAACACGTCCACGACCAAAAGGTAACGCATCTGTTACCAGTTGCCCAGGCGCGGCGACCGGAGCCCTCGGGTGCGACGTACAGTGGAGCGTGTGACATCAGCACCTGAGCAGGCCACCCGACCGGCGTCGACCAACCCTGCCGAGCCCGCAGGACGCAAGCTGCTGCGGTTGGAGGCGCGCAACGCCGAGACCCCGATCGAGCGCAAGCCGGAGTGGATCAAGACCCGGGCCAAGATGGGGCCGCAGTACACCGAGCTGCAGCAGCTGGTGAAGTCCGGCGGGCTGCACACGGTGTGCCA
>JBQGFI010000018.1:0-9579 GCA_052040065.1 Marmoricola sp. | reverse complement strand
GCCGTGGGCGGCGCCCCCGAGGTGCTCACGGGTCTGGTCTTCGTGCACTCCCACCCCGCCGGCTAGATCGGGTCGGTGGGCTAGGCGGACCGCTCGCCCGGCTCCCGCCACCTGGTGGTCGACCCCGCGCCGTCCGAGGTCGAGGTCCACCCGCCGCGCGGGGAGGTCGGACGGGTCGTGGCGGTGCACGGTGCCGCCGGAGCGCCCGGGCGCACCACGACCGCGATCGCGCTCGCGACCCTGCGTGCCCGCGCGGCGCCGACCGTGCTCGTCGACGCCGATCCCCACGGAGGTGCGGTCGCGCAGCACCTCGGGGTGCTCGACGAGGTCAGCGGGCTGCTGGCGGCGGCGCGCGCCGTCAACGCCGGCACCCTCGACGCCGCCGCCTTCGCGCGGTGCCGGCGCCGTCTCGACGACGGCCTGGAGGTGCTGACCGGGCTGCCCCGACCGGACCGCTGGGTGGAGGTGCGGCCCGGCGTGGTCGACGTGATCCTCGACGAGGCGGCGTCGGTGGGCGACGTGGTGGTCGACACCGGCTTCAGCCTCGAGGACGACGGCGACACCGGCCGGAGCCTGGCGCGCAACCAGATGACGCTCGACGCGCTCGCCCGCGCCGACGAGGTCGTCGCCGTGGGCAGCGCCGAGCCCACGGGGCTGGCCCGGCTGGCACGGACCCTGGTCGACCTCCGCGACCTCGGGCCGGCGCCCGTGACCGTCGTGGTCAACCGGATGCGCGACTCGCTGGGGTGGAGCCGGCGCGACATCGTCGGCATGGTCGAGGGCTACCTGCGACCCCGGCAGGTGGTCTTCGTGCCCGACGACCGCGCGGCGGCCGACCGGGCGCTGGTCGCCGGCACCGCGGTCGTGGCGCAGGGCGAGGTGCTGCGGCGCGCCTTCGGCGAGGTGCACGACGCGGTGTGGCGCCCGTCCGGGGCGGTCAGCTCGCCATCAGCAGGGAGAGGCCGGTGGCGGTGTAGACGACCATGATCGCGAGCATGGCGAGCTGGCTGCTGACGCGCCGACGCTCGGGCACCAGCCCGATCACCCGGTCGTGCGAGGCGATCGCGCCCACGACGTGCCCGGTGACGATCGCCAGCACCTTGACCCACGCCAGCAGCGTCGGGTGGAAGGACAGCCAGTAGTTGACCGTGGCGTCGCCCACGCCGAAGAGGTCGTCGCCGCGCACCAGCGGGTCGCTGAGCTGCAGCAGCGTCGACTGCCCCTGCTCGACGAGGTAGGTCAGGTAGTGGGCGACCAGGTAGCCCACGACGATGGGCACGACGGCGTGGGCCAGCCGGCGGGCCGGGGTGCGGCCCGAGGCGAGCGCGAAGCTCACCCCCACGACCAGGCAGAAGACCAGCAGGGCCAGGCTGTCCAGCGGCACGTCGGGCACGGGGAGGTCGAGGCGGACCCGCTGCCACAGCAGGGTGTCGCCGAAGCTGTCGAAGGCCGTGGAGCCGAACATGACCGCGACCACGGCGAGCAGCCCCGGTCGCGGCGTCGTCGTGGCGAGGTTGGCCAGGGGGCTGCGCACCACGAGCGCGCCGTCGTCGTCGCGCCCCCACGGGGAGAGCCGCGCCAGCAGGTCCGACCAGACCTCGAAGGGGTCCGCCCGCGACAGCCAGGTCTCGCCGTAGACCGCCGCCCCGACGAGCATGACCGCGACGTACGCCGCCAGCCACACCCGCACCGAGCCGAGGTAGGCGCTCTGGGGGTTGACCAGCTCCTGCCAGGTGAAGAGGTAGAGGCCCACCGCGGCCGGCCAGTAGCCCCAGCGCGCGGGGTACGCCGCCACGCCCTGGGCGGGGTCGCTGCGCAGCACGGTGGCGAGCAGCAGGTTCAGGGTGCGCACCGGAGAGACGGCGCGCACCACGCGCCCCCCGAGCAGCGAGGCGGGCACCAGACCCACCCAGACCAGCACGTAGAAGGTGCCGAGGACGGGGTTGGTGACCAGGTCGGGGCCCCACACCAGCGGCCACACCAGGAAGCCGAAGAAGGCCAGGCCGAGCAGCCGCCAGGTCCACGCCCACGCCGGGTGGTCGACCAGCCGCGCCAGCCACGGCGGCGCGGGACGCTGCGGGCGTCCGTCGACGTAGCGGGGTCGCTGCCAGGCCAGGGCCAGCACGGCGAAGGACGCGACCAGCGCGACCACGGCACCGCCGACGACGAGCGGGAAGGGAAGCGGGAGGTCCTGGGAGCCCCCGAGCCCGTGCTGCGGGACGAACACGCCTCAGCGGACCTCGAGCCGTGCCAGCACGACGCCGAGGTCGTGCGACTCCACGTCGACCACCCCCGGCCGGTCGAGCACCAGCTCCTGCTCCGTGCGGCCGGGTCCGTAGTCGACGTCCTGCTCGGGCGTGCTGTGCACGTGGAGCTCACCGGCGGCGTCGGCCCGGATCACCAGCGTCACGGGCTCACCCGCGGCCACCTCGACCGACTGGGCCTCGGGGGTCCCCCCGCCGGTGAGGTCGAGCTCGACCTGCAGGCCGGCTGCCTCCTCCGACGCCGTCGGGCTGGGGGAGGCGGGGGCCTCGGGGGCCTCGGTGGCCCCGGACGTCTCGTCGGTCGCGCTGGGCGAGGCGCTGGGCGACTCCGTCGGCTCGCTCGCCTCCGACCCACCGCTGCCACCGCAGCCGGCCAGCAGGGCGAGGGCGAGCGCCGCGGCGACCCCACCGAGGGCCGGAGGGCGACGACGGGCGGGGTGACGCTTGGCTGGCACGGGTTCCTCCCGGGGTGTGTGCTCGACGGTGCCCTCACGGGGCTCTGCCACAATCCCATGCGGCCCCATGGCCAGGAGAGCGGAGGTGGTCTCGAGGTGCACACGTCGGACAGGCTGCGACGCAGCGACCTCGCACTGCTCGCGGAGGAGACCGACCAGACGCCGCAGCACAACGCGACGCTGGAGATCTTCGACCCCGGGGAGTCGGGTCTCGACTACGACGTGCTGCTCCGGCACATCGACGACCGGATCTCCTTCGTGCCGCGCTACCGCCAGCGGCTGCGCGGCGTGCCCGGCCGGGTGGCCAACCCCGTCTGGATCGACGACGCGTCCTTCGACCTCGCCTACCACGTGCGCCGCTCGGCGCTGCCCCGGCCGGGCAGCATGGAGCAGCTGCGCGAGCTGGCCGCGCGCATCGTCTCGCGCCGGCTCGACCCCTCGCGTCCCCTGTGGGAGGTCTACTACGTCGAGGGGCTCGAGGGCGGCCGGGTCGCGGTGCTCTCGAAGTCGCACCAGGTGCTGGTCGACGGCATCGCCACCGTCGACCTGGGTCAGGTCCTGCTCGACGTCGACCAGGGGCCCCGCCAGCTGGTCCACGAGGGCTGGGTGCCCCGGCAGGAGCCGACCCAGGCCTCGCTGCTGCTCTCGGCCCTCGGCGAGTCGGTGCGTGACCCGCGCGTCGCGGCGGCGTCCGCGCGCAGCAACGCCGAGGCCGTGGGGCGGATGCTGGGCGGCTCCCTCGCCGCCGCCGGCTCCCTCGCGGGCGGGCTCACCGGCACCCTGGCGCGTCGTCAGCCGCCGGAGTCGCCCTTCCAGGTCGAGCCGTCCGCCCAGCGGCGGCTGGTCTGCGTGCGCACCTCGCTCAAGGACTACCGCAAGGTCCGCCGCGTGCACGGCGGCACCGTCAACGACGTCATCCTGGCCACGCTGGCCGGGGCGCTGCGCGCCTGGTTGATGACGCGCGCGGAGCCGGTCAGCGCGAGCCGGCGGCTGCGGGCGCTGGTGCCGATGAGCGTGATCGACGAGGAGCTGGAGCCCACGTCGCTGGGGTCGCAGGTGGTCGGCCACCTGGTCGACCTCCCCATCGGCGAGGGGTCGCCGGTGGTCCGGCTCCACCAGGTCTCCTACGCGCTGCGCGCCCACAGCGAGACCGGCCGCGCCGTCGCCGCCGACCGCATCGCCGGGGTCGCAGGCTTCGCCCCCACCACCTTCCACGCCCTCGGCTCGCGCGTGGCTTTCGCCGAGGCGCGCCAGAGCGTCAACCTGGTGGTCACCAACGTGCCGGGCCCGCAGTTCCCGATGTACCTCGCCGGTGCGGAGATGCTGGAGACCTACCCGGTGCCGCCGCTGCTGCCCGGCTTCTCGATGTCGGTGGGCGTGACGTCCTACGACGGCGCCGTCTACTACGGCATCGCCGCCGACCGGGACGCCCTGCCCGACATCGAGGTGCTCGGCCAGTGCGTGCGCGAGGCCCTCGACGAGCTCGTCGACAGCGCGAGCGACAGCCGGCCGCGCGCGCCGCGCGGGCGACGTACGCCGAGGGACGGCTGATGCCGCGCCTCTACCTGCCGCTGACCTGGGCCCAGCTGCGGGAGCTGCACGGGTCCGGCGAGGTCCCTGCCGGGGTGGCCCGGCTGCGTGCCGAGGGTGAGGACGAGGAGGCGGAGTACGACGCGCTCCAAGGCGCCGCCGACGCCTCCGCGCAGCTGCTCGACGGGCCCGGCCGCCGCGTCGTGGTGGTGGCCGAGGCGCCCGACGACGACGCCCCGATCGCCCTCGCACGGGTGGTCGCGGTGCACGCCGACGACGAGCCGCTCGACCCTGCCTCGGCGGCCTACGACGACCCGCCGGAGCTGGGCTGGTGGGCGACGCAGGAGATTGCGGAACTGCTGCGCCTCGAAAGTCGGTGAATTCGGGTCGTCACCGACATTTCCGTCAACTACAGTGGGGGCACACCTGAGTAGCGGGGGCGGCGATGAGCGGACGTCACCGGCGGGGGCACCTGCCCCGCGTCGTGACGCTGTCGCTCGCCCTGGCGCTGGTGACCACGCCCCTCGCGGTGCGTCCCGCGGTCGCCGCTGAGGCGGACCCCCCGGTCGACTCGGCGGAGTCGGCACTCGCGCAGCTGCGGGACCAGGCGACAGGTGAGGTCGACGTCGCCCGCGACGAGGCCGGCGCGGTGACCTCGGTGACCTCCGCCGACGGCTCGGCGGTGCTCGAGACCACGTCCGGCACGCCCGCCCGGGCGGCCGCCGAGGTGCTCGACGCGCACGGCGAGGCCTTCGGGCTCGACGGCGAGCGGTCGCAGGCGGTCGTCACGCAGGCGCTGCCGTCGGCGACCGGGGGCGCCGTGGTCCGGGCGCAGCAGCGGGTCGACGGTCTGCCGGTCTTCGGCGGCCAGGTGGTCACGGTGCTCGACGAGGACGCCGACGTCGTCTCGCTGGAGGCCGCGACCACGCGGGAGCCGGTCGAGGCGTCCCGCCCGGAGGTGGGCGGCACGGTCGCCGTGCGCACGGCGGTCCGCGCCTCGGCGCGCGCCCACGGGCGCGACGCCGCCACGCTCACCGGCGAGCTCCTCGGACGACGGCTCTTCGACCCGGCGCTCGTGGGCGTGACCACGCCGGGCGGCGTCCGCCCGGTCTGGGAGGTGGAGGTCCGTGACGGCGCCACCGTGCGCGACACCGTGCTCGTCGGCACCGACCGCGGCGAGGTCGCGCTGCGCTTCGACAACGCGCCGGCCGCGACCAGCCGGTGGGTGTGCGACAACGCCGGTCGGCGCGCCCAGGAGGACGGGGACCTGGCGACCGTGTGCGCCGTGCCGGCGATGCAGGAGGGGGACTCCTTCGAGTCCCCCAGCCCCTTCGACCCCGACGCCCGCCACCCGGAGGTGCAGAGCGCCTACCGCCACCTGGGGGCCACCGAGCAGACCTTCCGCGAGCTGCGCGCCGCGGGCGCGCCCGACCTGACCTCGATGCTCGGCACCGTCGTCGGCGGCCAGAAGCGGCTCGCGGCCACGGTGCGGTGGTGCGTGAGCGACAAGCGGTGCCCGTACGAGAACGGCTACTGGGACGGGCGCCAGGTGGTCCTCGGCGAGGGCTACGCCGCCGCGGACGACGTCATCGCCCACGAGCTCACCCACGGGTTCGTCCAGAAGACCTCCAACCTCTTCTACTTCCACCAGAGCGGCGCCATCAACGAGTCGATGGCCGACGTGCTGGGCGAGATCGTCGACCACCGGCACGGTGACGACGACGACAGCGCCTGGACCATCGGTGAGGACCTCCCCGACGGGGCGATGCGCTCGCTGGCGAACCCCCGGCTGACCGGGCTGCCGGACCGGATGACGAGCTCGCGCTGGGTAGACGAGGCCGCCTTCCACGGCGACGACGGCGGGGTGCACAGCAACCTCGGCGTCGGCAACAAGACCGCCCACCTGATCTCGCAGGGGGGCGCCTTCAACGGCCAGGCCATCGTGGGCATCGACGGTGACGACCCAACCCTGTCCAAGACCGGACTGCTCTACCTCGAGGTCGTCCAGTCGCTCACCTCGGCCTCCGACTACGCCGACCTCGGCCGCGTGCTCGAGGCCACCTGCACGCGACTGGCGAGTGCCGGCACCGGTGGCTTCGCCGCCGCCGACTGCGTCGCCGTGCGCCAGGCGGCGCTGGCGACCGAGCTGTCCGAGGCCCCGGTGTCGGGCCGGCAGCCCGCCTCGGTCGAGGCGTCGTGCCCCGAGGGGACCACCCAGCGCCTCAGCGCCAGGGACGACGACGCCGCCGTCGTGTCCGCGACCTCCCCGGGCGTCCCGGGCTTCGACTTCGACCTCGCGCCGGCGTCCCTCGCCGGCTACCTCGGGGCCGGCCAGCACGGGCAGTTCGCCGTGAGCGGGGAGGAGTCGCTGCTCCTCCTCGACCCCGATCCCGGCCGCCTCGACGAGGCCGGGCAGCCGGAGCCCTCCACCGTGACGGCACGCAGCCGGCCGCTGCGGGTCCCTGTCGCCAGCGGCGGCAGCTACCTGCACTTCCACCACGCCTACGCCTTCGACGAGCTCGGGGGGCAGTACTACGACGGTGGCCGCGTGCGGGTGTGGCGCCAGGTCGGCACCGGCTGGTCCGAGGTCGACCCCCTGGTGTGGACCAACGGCCCGGACCGCACCGTCATCGGCAGCGGGACCCGCTTCACCGGCTTCGGCGGTGACAGCCGGGGGTGGGGCTCCAGCCGGATCGACCTGACCACGCTGGCGGGGCAGACCGTCCGCGTCGACTTCGTCGTCGAGGCCGACCACGAGCTCGCGGCGTACGGCTGGTGGCTCGACGACATCCGGCTCTACTCCTGCCTGGGGCCGGCACCGGGCGCTCCGACGGCCGTGTCGGCCGTCGCCACCGGCACCACGTCGGCGAGGCTCGGCTGGGGCGCGCCGACGGCAGGGGCCGTCGCCGGCTTCCAGGTCCTCGTCAACGGCGTGCAGGTCGCGCAGACCGGTGCGGCGTCGCGCAGTCACCCCGTGACCGGCCTGACACCGGGCTCGTCGGTCACCCTCGGCGTGCGGACCCTGGCCACCGACGGGCAGGTCAGCGCCGCGTCGAGCCGCGTCGTCGCGATCCCCTCGCCACCCCCGCCGCCACCACCGACGCCGACGCCCACCCCGACACCGGCCCCGACCGTGAAGCCCACCGTGAAGCCGACCGTCCGGCCCGTCCCCACGGTCACGCCCACGCCGGTCGTGCGCAAGGCCGTGCGCGCCGTGACGACGACCTCGACGTCACGGGTGCGCCGCAACCAGGCGTTCGTGGTGCGGGGCACCGCGCTGGTCCGCGGCACGGGCGCGAAGGTGCGGGGCGTGCGGATCACGCTGCAGCGCCGGGTGGGCGGCACCTCGCGGTGGCGCACCGTCTCGACCCGCACCACACGCACCGACGGCGCCTACCGCTGGAGGATGCAGCAGAAGCGGTCGACCGCCTACCGCGTCGTGGTCTCCGGCAGCAGCAAGACGCTGCGCAGCGTGAGCCCGGGCCGCGGCGTACGCCTCGTCAGGTAGGCGCCGGAGCCGGGTGGAGCGGCTCGGGACGACGTGACAGCATCGCTGTCCATGGACGCCGTCACGACCCCGCCCCCCGCCGTCAACGAGCCCACCCTGCACTACGCGCCCGGCAGCCCCGAGCGCACGGAGGTCGAGGCCGCCCTGGCCCACCTGGCGGCGGCGCCGCGCGACCTGACGGCCACCATCGGCGGGGCCAAGCGGCTCGGCGGCGGCGCGGAGATCCCCGTGGTGCAGCCCCACGCCCACGCCGAGGTGCTCGGCGTGCTGAAGAACTCCACCAAGGCCGACGCGCGGGCGGCGATCGCGGCTGCCTCCGAGGCGGCTCCCGCGTGGCGGGCGATGTCCTTCGACGACCGCGCGGCCGTGATCCTCAAGGCCGCGGACCTGCTGGCCGGCCCGTGGCGGGCGACGCTCAACGCCGCCACCATGCTCGGGCAGTCCAAGACGGTGTGGCAGGCCGAGATCGACGCGGCGTGCGAGCTGATCGACTTCTGGCGCTTCAACGTCCACTTCGCGCGGGAGATCCTCGAGCAGCAGCCGCCCGCCAACGCGCGCGGCGTGTGGAACCGCACCGACCACCGCCCGCTCGAGGGATTCGTCTACGCGATCACCCCCTTCAACTTCACCGCCATCGCCGGCAACCTGCCCACGGCGCCGGCGCTGATGGGCAACACGGTGGTGTGGAAGCCCTCCCCGACCCAGCAGCTCGCGGCGCACCTGACCATGGAGCTGCTCGAGGAGGCGGGCATGCCCCCGGGCGTCATCAACATGCTGCCCGGTGACGGCCTGGAGGTCTCGGAGGTCGCGCTGGCGCACCCGGACCTCGCCGGCATCCACTTCACCGGCTCCACCCCGACCTTCCAGTCGCTGTGGAAGTCGGTCGGCGACAACCTCACCGGCTACCGCTCCTACCCGCGCGTGGTGGGGGAGACCGGCGGCAAGGACTTCATCGTCGCCCACCCCTCGGCCGACGTCGACGTGCTCCGCGTGGCGATGATGCGCGGCGCCTTCGAGTTCCAGGGCCAGAAGTGCTCGGCGGCCTCGCGCGCCTACGTGCCGGAGTCGCTGTGGCGGCGCCTGAAGGACCAGCTCGTCGCCGAGACCGACAACCTGACGATGGGGCCGACCACCGACCTGTCGAACTTCATGGGTGCCGTCATCGACGACCGCGCCTTCGCCAAGCACAAGCGCGCCATCACCCGCGCCAAGCGCTCGAGCAAGCTCGACGTGATCGCCGGCGGCAGGGTCGACGACAGCGTCGGCTACTTCGTGCGGCCGACCATCGTCGAGGCCAGCGACCCGACCGACGCGATGTTCTCCGAGGAGTACTTCGGCCCCATCCTCGCCGTGCACGTCTACGCCGACCGCGACTACGAGGCCGTCGTCGACCAGATGGAGTCGGTGGCGCCCTACGCCCTCACCGGCGCGGTCATCGCGCAGGACCGGCGGGCGATCGCGTGGACGACCGAGCGGCTCCGCTTCGCCGCCGGCAACTTCTACGTCAACGACAAGCCCACCGGCGCGGTCGTGGGCCAGCAGCCCTTCGGCGGCGCCCGTGCCTCGGGCACCAACGACAAGGCCGGCGCCCCGCAGAACCTGATGCGCTGGACCTCGCAGCGCTCGATCAAGGAGACGCTCGACCCGCCGAAGGACCACCGCTACCCCCACATGGGCGCGTGAGGGTCGATCCGCCGCCCGCCGGGACCGAGCAGGAGGTGCTGCTCGGCTTCCTGGACTTCCACCGGGAGACCGTGCTCACCAAGTGCGCGGGCCTCGACGACGACCAGCTCGGCACCGCCCTGCCCCCGTCGACGATGAC